>CAZRUW010000060.1:0-15072 GCA_964603445.1 uncultured Gammaproteobacteria bacterium
GGAAAGAATCTTTGGTGCACCAAAGAAGAAATTATGAAATTGCCAAATATTTTCCCCGATATTTTAACCGCTTTTGACTGGTACGACCAAAACAAGGTTCTCTTCATTGAGAAAAAATACACTGCCGAAGGCTACTAATTAATTTGTCCTGGTGATATACTCCCTCCTACTACGTTTGAGGTAATTTTTGACCTGGAAACCAAAAAGTTTTTTGACGAAACCGGGACTTCCGATCCGGCCGATCTTGGCGTGTCTATTGTCAGCCTTTATACCCGGGAGGTTGATAAAGAAATGCGAGAGCTAGAAGGGAAACTTCAAAGCTTCTGGGAAAAGGATTTTGAAAATATGTGGAAGATTTTCCGCAACGCCGACAGAATTATTGGCTTCAATTCCAAAACTTTTGATATCCCGGCCCTTTCTCCCTATTCTCCGCCCGATTTTCCCCGCCTTTCTCATTTTGACCTTTTGGAAAAAATCAAAGAAGCGATTGACCATAGGGTCTCCCTTAACCGGATTGCCAAGGACACTTTAGGCAACTCCAAAAACGATAATCCGGCCAATGCTATTGTCTATTGGGAAAGCGGCGACCCCCAAAGCCTGGCTAAGCTTCAATCCTATTGTGAACAGGACGTCATCTTAACCCGCGACGTTTACGATTTTGCCCTGAAGAATAAACATTTGAAGTTCACTGACTATTGGAATAATCCGCGACAAATTGAAGTTGATTTTTCCTATCCCGAGGAACTTCCTAAAATTCAAACAAGTCTTTTCTAACGACCTTCTAATAGGTCTTGACAAGCGACCCTTAATATCATATAATATTTCCATGACTTTAATTTCTATATCTCAACTCAAAGCCAAGCCCTCCCAAGCTCTTAATCTCGCCACTGACTACCCTGTCGCCGTGGGCAAAAGAAATCAGGTACAGGCCTATCTTGTTGGGAAAGACTTGTACGAAAGCTTGGTCACCTACGTAGAGAATTATATTGACCAAAAAACTGTCCGCGAAACGAATTTTCGCCAGGGTAAATCATTTGAGAAAGTGGCGGAGCATCTGGGGATATGACTCTAATTATTTCTCCCCAAGCCGAGAAAAAGCTCAAAAAAATTCCTAAATTTGATCAAATCGCCATTGCCAAAAAAATCCGCTCATTAACCACTGCTTCTGAGAATCATTCTGAAGAAAAGTTAAGTGGCAATCAAAATATTTACCGTGTCCGTGTTGGCGATTATCGAATTGTTTACCGCCGGTCCACGAAGTCAATTTATATAATTCTTCTTGGTCATCGAAAGGATATTTACGAACTACTGAATAGGCTTATACGCTGACGAAAGGAATCCTAATTATGTTCCTTCTGTCCAACTATTCAGATATTTTTCTTGCTCAACTGACAACTTGTCAATTTTAATTCCCATCGCCTCTAACTTTAACCTGGCAATTTCCTCATCAATTTCGGCCGGAGACCGATAAACTTTGGGCTCTAGTTTCCCCTTATTTTTAACTAACCATTCCGCTGCCAAGGCCTGGTTGGCAAAGGACATGTCCATCACTTCCGCCGGGTGACCCTCGGCGGCCACCAGGTTAATAAGTCTCCCCTCACCCAAAACATATCTTTTTGTCTTATCTTCTAGGGTATATTCATAAATCTCTTTACGAATTCGCCTCTTGGCTTTGGCCATCTTTTCCAGTTGATGCACCGCAATCTCGACGTTGAAATGCCCTGAGTTAGCCAAAACGGCTCCGTCTTTCATTTTAGTGATTTCTTTCATTGTAATAACATTGACATCTCCGGTTACTGTTACGAAAATGTCTCCAATCGTAGCCGCCTCGCTAATAGCCATAACTTCAAACCCATCCATCACCGCTTCAAGAGCTTTTATTGGATTTACTTCGGTTACCACCACATTGGCACCCATACCCCGGGCCCGGGAGGCAAGTCCCCGGCCGCACCAGCCATAGCCACAAACCACAAATTTTTTCCCGGCTAACAAGATATTCGTGGCCCTGACAATCCCGTCGATAGTTGATTGCCCGGTCCCGTAACGGTTGTCAAACATATGCTTTGTTAAGCTGTGATTGACCGCCACCACTGGTACTTTTAGAACCCCCTCCTTTTCCATTGCCTGGAGTCTGATGACTCCGGTGGTCGTTTCCTCATTTGAACCAATGATTTCCGACAGTTGTTTTCGTCTTTTGGTATGCAATAGATGAATTAAATCCCCGCCGTCATCCATTGTAATTTCCGGATGCTTGTCCAAAACCAGCTCCAGGTGCGAATAATACTTCTTTTCATCTTCACCGCGGATCGCAAACACTTCAATGCCGAAGTCCTTAACCAGGGAAGCCGCCACATCATCTTGAGTTGACAGTAGGTTTGAGGCACAGAGGGTTACACTGGCTCCGCCAACTTCCAACGCCAGCATTAAGTTGGCTGTCTCCGCTGTGACATGGAGACAAGCACCAATGGTGATGCCCGCAAGAGGCTTTTCTCTGGCAAGACGTTTTTGAATGAGTTTCAGAACAGGCATATGTTGTCCCGACCATTCAATTTTTTCTTTACCCGCTTTTGCCAGAGAGATATCTTTAATATCGTAACTCTTCATGGAAATTTTCTTTATATCGCCTGGCAAACTCTACCACAGAATATTTGTGAGTCATAGTCCCATATTTCTCGACAGTATAAACTGCTGCCACCGAACCCATTTGCCCGCAAGTTTGCAAGGGGAGGCCTTGCAAAAACCCGGCCAAAAACCCCGCCCGATAGGCATCTCCTGCCCCTGTCGGATCAGAAGTATTTTTGGGCTTTGCCGGTTCTATATTAATTTTCCTTTTGGAAGTTTCAATAACCGATCCCTTGTTCCCCAGCGTAGTAATCAGTATCGGAACCATTTCCAAAAGGTCCCGGTGTGGGACTTTTAATTTCTTTTGGACCAAACCAATTTCATAATCATTGCCAATAAAAATCTTTGCCCCGCTAATCTCTCTCTTTAATTCAGAAGTTGAGAAATCATCAATCTGAAAAGCCGGATCAAACAAATATGGTAAATTAATCTCTAGACACTCTTTGATGTATTTCCTCATTGCCGCCGGATCGTTGGGAGCAATAACGGCAATATCAACCTGGTTGTTTGAAGCAATTTGCTTAATTGACAGACTCTTATTTTTTTTTGCCGCCCCCTGATAGAAAGAACCAATCTGATTGTCAGTCTGGTCGGTGACAACGAAATACGAACCAGTTAAAAGCTTTTTGTTGATAAAAATATTTTTAGTGGAAATATTTTTGGACTCCAGGAACTTTTTGTATGGCGAAAAGTCTTTCCCAGCCGAGGCCAAAACAAAAGGTGTAATTCCTAACAATGAAAGTGAATAGGCAATGTTTCCCGCCGTCCCCCCAAATTCCCGGGAGAGCTTGTCCACAAAAAAACTCAGAGAAATTTTGTGGATTTTCTCCGGCATGATCCGGTCCGAAAATCTTCCCGGAAAATCCATGATATAGTCAAAACCAAGCGTGCCGGTGACCAGAACACTCATCGTCTAGAGGACAGTTTCTTTTGCCCATTCCTCGCCGCATGCCACAAACAGATACCTTTCCAAACAATATTCCAAATGGCTATCAAAACTATCAAGGGCCCCAGACTCATAAAGAAACTTGGATAATATGGCACAAACTTAGTATACGTACATCATTACCAAAACACAATTAGATTCTCTTGTAAGTCCCTGATTTAATAAGAACCTCACGTCCCAGATTCTTCTTCAAAGCTTCCAAGGCCCATTTGTGATACTCGTTCCCGTGTGAGGCTCCGCATAAATCATCCAGGACTCTCACCTGAAAGCCCCGATCATATGCTTCTAGAGTCGTGATATAGACACACGCATGGGTATCAAATCCACAGATGAGCAGTCGGGAAATTCCGTCTTTTTCTAAAGCGCTTCTAAACTTGTCTACTCTAAAAACAGAAAAAGAATACTCGGCGAAGCCACGTCAGACGTGCCGAAGCCGTCCGCCTTAGGCGGACCATGGCTTCTAGCCGCGGAGTTTCATTAAAAGTATTTTTCTCATTCACAGACTCTTGCAATTCAGGGACTATATCAGTGTCCTTGTCTGTCATCGTCCTTTTTCAACCGGCCTTATACCAGTTGGAACTTCTGGTATTGATGAATTTTGAAAAATAGATTTTGGAGAAATTATTTTGTTCGATGAACAAAGTTATCTTTTGCGGAATGTCTTGCGTATAGTCATTAATGAAGAATTTTTGGACATCAATTACAAGAAGGACTGTCTTCATGCTTTCAGAGTCGAGATTTACGAAAAAGTTAGAACTGAATTCCGTTATTTTTTGCGCGCGCGATTTTGCGATTGCGGAGCAATCGCATTTTTCTTTTTCGTAAATAATAAGAATATTTTACTGTGCAACCGGTAACGAATAAACCCACTCTTGCCACAAACTGGGAATTTGAAAACTGGTTTTTTCTACCACTTTCTGTGTTACTGAGACGTTCTCTTGAGCAGCTTCGCGGATTGATTGTAAAACGGGATCCAAACCACCAAGTTTTTTTATGGCGTATTCCAGAAACCATCGGCATTCTTTGTAACAAATGTTTCTATCAGTCGGATCACTATCATGCTTAAAAAATCCATCGTTTAACTTATCTAAAGGGACAACTTTCTTTTGTTTTAATATCTGATAAAAAGTTTCTATGTTGTCACTCTTACCCAAGAATTCCGCTAATGCTTCCTGTAGCCAAAGAGGGAATTTTGAATAATCCGTGTAAAATTGAAGATTGTTTCCGGCAAGAAAAAAACCCCACGGATGTTCAAATTCATGCCCCATTTCTCTTTCGAGATCTGCCCTTTTTTCTCTAAGGTTTGTCAATATGTAATCCTTATTACACAAAACGACATAGTTTGGTCCATAAACTCTACCACAGACACCAACCCACTCTGGTAATTCACCATTACTGAAATTATCTAAAGATAAGAAATCGTCCCTATCTCTCGCCACTAACACTTGGCACGGTCGTGTTTCGTCATAAATACCACCAGTCAGTGCAAGAATTTTACGATCTTTTATCGCCGCACTAGCTCTGCTATTCAAAGCACCCATCACTTCTAGTAAATCTCGCGACGCTGGATTTGGACCACTACAGATCGTGTCTAAAACAGCCGGCTCTCCAATCCAAACTATACTACCCATCGGCCTTTTTTCTAATGACTCGACTCTTCTTAAAATGTCAGGGTTTTGAGAATATCTTTCCATATTTTTGGTCTATTTATTTGAATTTTATCAATTTCCTCTTGCAAATACAAAATAAATTGATTATTCTTAAATTGCACTCGAGGAAGCTGTTAGGATTTTTTAATGCCCTCATTGGACGAGTCCTAACAGATTCGAGTGCACCAGTGAGGGCATTAAAGTTATAAAAGTTCTTTAAAATTTTTGCGTTTTTTTGCACTAAAAAATTGGTCGCAATTTTTCAGTGTTTCGAGCCGGCACGTTCGGAGGCGAGGCCGCCGCAGGCGGCGCACGGAGCGCCTCCAACTCGACGGACTCTTTCTCTCTTTTGGTCGGGGAGCCGAGAATCGAACTCGGACTGCTAGACCCCCAGCCTAGCGCGCTACCACTACGCCACTCCCCGCAATCGACATTCTACCATCTTCACGGCCGTGATAAAATATAAGTATGAAAAAAACAACTGACGAGGTAATTGCTCTCCTCCTTTCCGGAAAACACCCCAAGGCCAAGACCTATGCCGGCAAGCATGTTATGGTGATTGAGGATAAAATTTGGCCTCTCAAAAAAGGCAAAACCGGGATCGCCCAGTTAAAAAAAATGGAGGCAAAATACGGTAAACCCTCTACCCTGGTTTACATTCCTCAGCCCGGCGTTACTTATATCCTGATTAATGGCTAAGTTAATCAGTTTTCCCTTCACTTTTGTTGCCGAAACCAAAATGGGGAAAATCTACCGGCCTTATGTTGTCATTCAAGTTTTTTCCAAAGCAAAAGACGGGTGGCAAAATGTCCGGTTTGTTGTTGATTCCGGCGCTGACTACACCCTTTTTCCCAAATGGTATGCTGCCTATCTGGGGATTAATCTCGAAACAGATTGCCAAAAAGAAATTTCTCTTGGTGTCGGCGGCAAAGGAAAGGTCTATCAATACCAAAATCTCCCGGTTAAATTTGGAGACCGGAAAATAAAAATCCCCACTGGTTTTTTAGAAAACAGTGATCTCCCTCCACTGCTTGGACGGCTAAATTGTTTAGAAAAATTTAAATTAACTTTTGACAAGAAGACTACCACTTTTGGACAGACCTGATACGGTTTGACCAGTTGACAAAATATCCGATAGACTATTTAATCGGGTTATGGCTAAAGATAAAAACACTCCTCTTTCTCCTGTTGCGCCTGCTGACAACGGGAAACTTTCTGCCATTCGTTTGGCGATGGAGCAAATCGAAAAACAATACGGCAAAGGGTCCATCATGAAAATGGGAGAGGCAGCCCCGAGAATGGCAACGGAAGTTATTTCGACCGGCATTCTTCCCCTCGATCTGGCCTTGGGAGTCGGCGGTCTTCCCAGGGGAAGAATCGTGGAAATCTATGGCCCGGAGGCCTCAGGGAAAACCACTTTGGTTCTTTCCACCATTGCACAGGCGCAAAAAAACGGCGGTGTTGCCGCCTTTATCGATGCCGAACACGCTCTTGATCCGCAACGAGCCGAAAAGCTTGGTGTCAATCTCAATGACCTTTTAATTTCCCAGCCGGACACGGGTGAGCAAGCACTGGAAATTGCCGAAACCTTAATTCGATCCGGGGGAATTGATATCGTTGCCATTGATTCTGTCGCTGCGTTAGTGCCAAGAGCGGAAATTGAGGGTGAGATGGGGGACTCTATGATGGGTCTTCAGGCCAGGCTCATGTCCCAAGCCTTGCGAAAACTCACGGGAGTCATTAGCAAGTCGAAGACCATCGCCATTTTCACCAACCAACTGCGCCAAAAAATCGGCGTGATGTTTGGCAATCCGGAAACAACCACCGGTGGTCTTGCCCTGAAATTCTATTCTTCAATTCGCATCGATGTCCGAAAAATTGAACAACTCAAAGATGGAGATACTGTCATTGGGGGCCGTCATCGGGCCAAGATTGTCAAAAACAAAGTCGCCCCGCCGTTTCGCATCGCCGAATTTAATATTTATAATACCGGTTTATCCTTTGAAGACGGCATTCTGGATGTCGGCATTGAACTTGCGGTTATCGACAAATCCGGCGCCTTTCTGAAATACAAAGACCAAATGCTTGGTCAGGGCCGTGAGGCCGCCCGTGATTTCCTGGTTGAAAACAAAAAAGTGGCCAAGCAAATTTATGACGACATTATGGCCAAAGTAAAATCCGGGCAAGTGGCGGAAAAAGTGGTTATAGGGGAAGAAGAAAAAGAGGAAGAGTAAATTCGGTAACTACGGTAACTAATAGTAACTAGGTAGTAACTTGTTGTAACTAGAAAAAAATTATTTCGGCGCGGAAGCGCTTTTTTTGTGGGATAATCGCATTAATGCTTTCGCAAACTGAATTATTCTTGTGCCAGTTCATAATACTTTGATACATCGGTGTATCAAAGGAAATAAATTCATTTAACGATTAACGATGGAACAACCACAAAAATATGTTTCCCGCGGCGGAACAAAACTCAAACACGCCCTCAAAGAATTTGGAATTAACGTCTCCGGACTAACAGTCTTGGACGTGGGCAGCAGCACCGGCGGTTTTGTGGACTGTCTTCTGCAACATGGAGCGGCTAAAATCTATTCTGTCGATACAGCCTATGGGGAATTGGCCTGGAAATTACGCACGGATTCCCGAGTTGTGGTCATGGAACGGGAAAATATTTTATTTCTGGGATCGCTACCGGAAAAAGTAGATTTAATAACCATTGACGTCAGTTTTACTTCCTTAACCAAAATCTTGCCAGCCGTCAAAAAATTTCTAGATCCCTCCGCGAAGTTAACCCTGAGCGAGGTCGAAGGGGTCGGGATTATAGCTCTCTTGAAACCACAATATGAGGACCAAAAAGAAGCCCTGAAACATCACGGAATAATACCGGAAACATCGGTCAATCGAATAATCAAGGATGTTGAAAAATCTGCGCAGAATAACGGCTTTAAAATTCTTGGCCAGACAGAATCCCCAATTCTGGGGAGGGAAGGAAATAAGGAGTATTTTCTCTTACTTTCACCCCAATACACCAGTGTATTAGAGTATTTTTGCCAAAAGCTCTATGCAGATAACAAAACTGGAATATCAAAAAAAGGATCCCAACAGGGTCAATGTTTATGTTGACGAAAAGTTTGTCGCTGGGCTGGAAACAAATGACATTATCAGACTGGGTTTATATAAAGGGCAGGAAATTTCCCCAACCGAGCTGAATAAAATAATTAGCGAGAGTGAATTTGGGAAACTATTTAACGCCGTTCTTAACTTCTTAAGTTTCCGGCCCCGCTCTGAGTGGGAAGTGCGCCAATACCTGGAAAGAAAAATAAGATTTAAGAAAGAAGAAATAAGAAAGAGAGAACAAATAAATAAAGCGCAAAAGATAATCGAAAATATAATTGACAAGTTGCGACAAATTGGTCAGATAAATGATGAGGAATTTGCCAGATGGTATCTGGAACAAAGACAAACCTTCCGGCCGATGGGGGAAAAAGGGTTGAAATATGAATTGTTAAAGAAAGGAATACCAAGAGACACAATTGCTAAATTGCTTGATAGTTACATTGCTAAAGACGAGACAAGGCCCAGTGACTATGAACTGGCAAAGAGAGCCTTAAAAAAGAAATTCAGGCACGAATCGGCAATGAAACAATTCGACAATAAAGCTATCATTAAAATGCAGCGTTTTCTGGCTTCCCGGGGCTTTGACTGGGATACAATCAAGGAGGTAGTAGACGGAGAGTTGCGACAGGAGTATAATAAGCAGGGTAACTAGTTAGCTATTTAATATTCAATTTTCAACAAAGACCATGAAAGAACTTTGGGACAAAATTGTTGCCTTTGTCAAAAATCTTTTAGGCTCAAATTAAGAGCTTCGATTTTTGGTCCCTCTTTCACTTCTTTGTTAAACACAGTCTATGTCGTTCTTTTCTAAGATAAGCGGTACCCTGGCCAAAAAATCACCCAAAGACCGTAAAGAAACAGCAAGGCTAGCACCCCCTCCTAAAATTCCCCGGGCAATGACCGCTAAATCCCAGGAGACGCCAAGCGCGAATACCCAACAGATTCTTTTCGAGGCTCAAACGCAAGCCAGGGAGATCGTTTTTGCCGCTAAAGAAGAAGCCATCAAGATCAAAACTGCCGCTGAGGAGGAAATTCGGAAACTGCGGTCCGAACTGGTGGAGCTGGAAAGAAGATTAGCTCAAAAAGAAGAGTCACTTGATTCCCGGCTGAAATCCGTTGAAGAAAGAGAGCAAGCCGTTGAGAAGACAAAGGCGGAAACTGAAAAGATAAAGGAAGATCAGTTGGCCAGGCTTCAAAAAATTGCCGGTCTTTCTCTCGATGAAGCTAAAGAAAAAATCCTGACGGCAGTGGAGGAAAAGTACCGCAGTGAGGCCGGAAAAGTCGCCCGGGAAATTCTTGACCAGGCCAAAGAAGAAGCTTCCAAAAGAGCCCGGGAGATCTTGGTCTCCGAGATGCTTCATGGAGCCACTGACGTTACCGCCGAATACACCGTTTCTTCCGTTACCGTTCCCAACGAAGAGGTTAAAGGCAGAATTATCGGCAAGGAAGGCCGAAATATCCGGTCCTTTGAGCAAGCCACTGGTGTCGACGTGGAGTTGGATGAAGAAGGAATCATCAGGCTGTCCAGTTTTGATTCCGTCAGGCGGGAAATTGCCCGGGTAGCTTTGGAAAGGTTAATTCGCGACACCCGGATTCAACCGGCCCGAATTGAAGAAGTAGTTTCTCAGGTCCGAAAAGAAATTGAGCGCATCATGTTTGAGGAGGGAGAAAAACTTTGTCACTCCGTCGGCGTTTACAACCTCCCGCGTCCGATAATTGAACTTCTTGGCAAATTCAAGTATCGGTTTTCCTATGGCCAGAACATGATTGTTCATACTTTGGAAGAGACAAAAATTGGTCTGGCTCTGGCTCAAGAGGTCGGTGCCGACGTTAATATTGTTCGTCTTGGCTGTCTTTTGCATGATATTGGCAAGGTTATCGAGTCGGAAGAAGGCTCCCATGTTACTCTTGGAGCCGAGTTTCTTCGCAAAATGGGTATTCCCGAGAGAGTGGTCGCCTGCGTCGAAGAGCACCATGAAGATAAACCGTTCTCTTCCGTGGAATCAATGATAGTCTATCTTGCTGACGCGATTTCCGGCAGTCGTCCCGGGGCCAGATTTGAGGATTTGGAAAAGTACCTCGCCCGTATGAAGCAACTGGAAGAAATTTGTGTTTCTTTTCCTGGTGTCACCAACGCTTGGGTTTTCCAGGCCGGTCGGGAAATTCGTGTCCTGGTTGATCCGGAAAAGTTGGCAGATAATGAGGCTGTTATTTTGGCCGGCAAAATTAAAGACCGGATCGAATCTGAAATCAAGGAATTTCCCGGCCAGATAAAAATAACCGTCATCAGAGAACTTCGGGTCTCCCAAACCGCCAAATGAGTGCTAAAATCTGGTGGTGAACTTTAAGAAAATTCTTGGTCTTCTTTTTTTAGTTCTTGCCTTCGGGAGTTTCCTCGCGGCCGTAAAGCTGTTGATTTTGGATCGGGGAAGCCCTCCAACTGCTTCCTTGCGCGTTGATTCGTTCCCTCAAACTATCGTCTATTTAAATGACAAAAAGGTAGGCGAAGCCCCCTTTTTGGGCGAAAATCTTTCCCCGGGAGAATATAAGTTGAAATTAATCCCTTCAGGAGCCGTTACCGGAACCTTTATTTCCTGGGAAGCCAAAATAAAACTTACCACCGGCACTCTCACTTATGTCAGCCGGAACTTGGGACCGACTCAAGAAACTTCCGGAGGACAGATCTTAATGCTGGAAAAACTCCCCTTATCGGACTCTCAAGAACTGGCTGTTGTCTCCGATCCCGACGGGGCCCTGGTTGCTGTTGATGGCCAAAATGAAGGACAATCTTCTCTTGTTCTTCATAATCTCACCGCCGGAAACCATGATATCGTTGTGTCTCTGCCGGGATTTGCTGATCAAATCACCCACGGCAAACTGGTAGCCGGCTATCGCCTTAATATTATTGATAAACTGGCCAAACTTCCGGAAGATAACAAAGCTGCTTCCTCTTCCGCTCATCCTGCTGCTGATCTGGTGAGCACCCAAAGTGGGGAGGTGGCCAAACCTTATGTCCTAATTAAAGACACCCCCACCGGTTTTCTCCGGGTCCACACCGATCCGGGCCTTAATGCCACCGAATCGGCAAAGATTAAACCCGGCGAAAAATATCCTCTTCTTTCAGAGACTTCGGGGTGGGTGAAAATAAAGCTTCCCGCTGTGTTTGGTTGGGTAAGCGACCAATATGTTACGATCGTCCGATGATGTAGATGATGGTGAAAATAGTCATAGCCAGGACGGCTGATGTGATAATTAATGGTTTGTCCGTAAGAAGAATTTTCTCCGGTGACTCTCCTTCGTTTTTTTCGTAAATTAAAGAGAGATAGCGCATCACGGCATAAATGACCAGAGGAATGGTCACCATGAGAAATTTGCGGTCCGCCAATTTTGCCAGGGCGTCATCGCTTAAGAAATTAGCAATTGTTGGGCGCAAAGTTGATGGCCGTTGCAGGAAAGTATAAAAGGCATAGGTAATCCACGTAGAGTTGGCAAACATGGAAAGATAGACGTCCAGCATTTTCTCACTGTAATGTAGAAGAGTAGTGCGTGTTTTCGCCGGGATAGACCCTCCCCAACCCGAAAGCAGCGTCAATTCCGAACGCCTCTTGCCGATGGCCAAAAAAAGCGCTCCGGAAATGACCGTCAAAAAAAGCCAGATGTCAATATGATAACCCGTGGCCACTTCCCCGGCAAAAACTCTCAGAATAAATCCCGAAGCGATCGCCATAATGTCCAAAAGCACAATGTCTTTAAGAAAGAAGGAATAACTGACATGCAGAAGAAAAAAAAATAAAACTGTCAAAACAAAACCTGAGGAGATATTCGAGGCAATATAAAAAGAAATTAAAACGAAAATTGCTGCTACCGTCACTGACAACTCTTTGGAAATCTTTCCGGCGGCCAATGGCCGGTGGCGTTTAAACGGATGCAGTCTGTCCTTTTCAATGTCCGTCAGATCGTTAATGATATAGATGCCTGACGAGGCAAAACAGAAAGAAACAAAAGCCAACAGACTGAGCCGAAAAAGGACCGGGTTAAAAAATTGGCCGGTGAAAAAAATTGCCGCGAAAACCGAGAGGTTCTTTATCCACTGTCTCGGTCGGATTTCTTTAAGAAGATAGTAGAAAGTTTCAGCCATATGATTATCCCGATAACCGAAACAGCAACCACCAAAACGGCAAATATCTTTTGTCTTGGGTTGACTGTCAGAGCGACCACACCCAATATAGCAGACACTATCCAGTAAAACAAGGAAATTGACCTCTTACTCCACCCGGCATCCAACAGCCGATGGTGAAGATGAGTCCGGGTGGCCACTACCGGATTGCGCAGGGATAATATCCTGCTTGAAAAAACAAAAATAGCGTCAATAATCGGAATCCCTAACACCAATATCGCTGTTCCCAGTTTTGCCGTCGTGAGTATGGCGAGTGTTCCTAAAAGATACCCTGCCAGAGCCTTTCCGCCATAGCCCGGCATGATTTTTTGGGGGTAAAAATTCCAGGGAAGAAACCCGAAATACGCCCCGGCCGTGATAAACGCCAGGGCCGTCCCTGTCCAGGCGGGGAAGTTCTGAATAGATATCTGGGAAAAAGACAGCAGTCCAATGACAAAAGCGGAGATGGTCACAAATCCCGGCATCTGTCCGTCAATTCCCGTGCTCCACCCCACAATGTTCATCGTCCACGTAAGCCAAATAATAGCCAAGATATCCGCTACCGGTAAAATGCTGTGTTGGCCTAAGAAATTAAACGACCAGCGAATGGTGTCAAAATGAATCACTCCGCCGCTTATGGGGTTGGTTATAAACCCGATTCCTGCCCCTCCGGCAACAGCCAGCATAGCTGCCAGAACATTAACTCCCAGGCGCAAATAGGGGTGGACGTCCTGTTTATCATCAACCAAACCTACCAAAACCAGAAATCCGGCGCCCAGAAGTATTCCGACAACGCCTTTGGCAAAAGGAATAAAAACAGAGGCTGTCAAAAGGATTCCGAAATAGAGAGCCAAGCCGCCGGCCCGGGGGATAATCCGGGTCTCGGTATGGGCCGGATGAAATCTTTTCTTGGGATTGTCAACCAGGCCGAAATAATTGGCGATCTGAATAACGGCCGGAACAGAGATAAAGGTCAACCCCGCCGCTGCCAAAAAAGGCAAAAAACCGATGTTTTTTAACAGCGGCAACTCCATACATTCAGCGCATTAAATTAACAATATTCGCCGTTGTAACCAGCGTCAGTATTGCTAAAAGTGATGAAGTTCCTGCCAGAAGATAAGCAAAAACCCGGTCTTTCGGGTGAAAACTGATGGCTAAGCCAAAATCAAAAATTCCTAAAAGAAATGACCCGACGGCCGGCAAAAAAATGTATCCGTTTCCGGCCAGCTGCGCTTCACCCCAAATCCGGCTGTAAAAAAGCGGAATTTCCAAAGGGAGATTGCCAAAATTTAACATGGCATACGCCGCCGAGATGACCAGAGGCACTAGCCAAGCGCCAAGAAATGCCAAAAACATCCTGTCGGAGAAAGCACTCTGGGACCACCCGGAAATTCTCTGGCCGGCGCGAAGGTTTTTGAAAGTTTCTATCCCGGACGGCAACTCAAATTTCCTTTTTGGGTTAGTCTTAATCATGTAATTTGCTCTAGGGTGGCGTATATCCGTCTGATCCCCGATGCTACCGCTTCTTCCCTTGTTATTTTAAATTTTCCTAAAAGTCCCGTGTGCTCCACGTGCGGCCCGCCGCAGATTTCTCGACTGAAAGGAGACCCTGAGCGATCCGCCAGCTGGCGGAGGGTCGAAGGGTCTACAAAAGAGTATACCGTCACTTTCTCCGGATACCTCTCTTTGAAAAAGGCCAGAGCCCCGGACTTAACAGCCTGGTCATAGGTCATTGTTTCCACTTTTCGCTCTAAATTCTTTCTAATTTGCTCATTCACCAGGTCTTCCACCTTCTTAATTTCCTCAGCCGTCATTTTTAGCGGGTGAGTGAAGTCAAATCGTAGTCTTTCTGCCGTAATATTCGACCCTTCCTGGTGCACATGGTCTCCCAGGATTTTTCGCAGTGCCGCGTGCAAGAGGTGAGTAGCTGTGTGGTATTTCGTCACAATTTCCGAATGATCTGCCAGACCACCCCTAAATTTTCCTTTATCGGCGGTTCTCGATTGTTCCTGATGTTTTTTTACCTCCGCGTCAAATTCCTCTCGGAAGGGGATTTTAATTTTTCTTGCCACCGCTTCCTCAACGCTCAGTTCGTAAGGAAAGCCAAATGACTCATAAAGGTAAAAAACCTCGGACGGGCTGAGAATTTCTTTAATAGCCAGTTTTTCAAATTCCTTTAACCCCTTTTCCAAAGTTCTTCGGAACTTTTTTTCCTCTTCAACCAAAACACTCTGAATGTTTTCTTTGTTCTCATTAAGTTCTGGATAAGCGTCCTTGTAAATATCTAACACACTGTCTAACACCTGGCCCAGAAAATCTTTATCAATGTTTATGTTTTTACCAAATCTGGCCGTCCGCCTTATTAGTCTGCGCAGGATATAACCTCGGTCCTTATTACTTGGCAAAACCCCGGCGCTAATCAAAAAAACGGCTGCCTTAATGTGGTCAGCAATAACTCGAAAACTTCTGTCAATAACATCTTGGTCGCCGTACTCAGCGCCAGATATAAACTCCAATTTTCTAATTATCGGAGCATAAATATCGGTTTTAAAAATATCTGGTGTGTTATTAAGAGCTGCTGA
>CAZRUW010000061.1:0-3445 GCA_964603445.1 uncultured Gammaproteobacteria bacterium
TTTGATGATAAACTCATGCTTCTTTCAACTGGAATTTGGAATTATCACCTGCAAACGGCTCCTGTCCTAACTTCGGAATGAAAATATTCCCAAATTAGCCTTAACCTGGCCAAAAAGTTTAGTAATTGGCAACTAGTCCAATAAATAACCCCTTCCTCCCAGCCTAACCACCCCGGTTAACCCGGGTGATAAGACGGAAGTAAAAATGGTTGCCGATTCCTTTCATAAACAGAGTGATACTTAATCTTATTCTCGTTCCCAGTAGGCGAGAGGGCCCTCCCGCCTACTCATCTTTCAAACCAAAACTCGAATACAAACTAGCTTGTCCACTGAACTCGAAAGCACATTCTTCCGCCTTTTCTTTCCACTTTTAATCCAGCGCCAAGCACGGAAGGGTCACTTAAAAGTGCCTCTCTAGTTGCTGCATCCACAACATCGTTTTGGGTCACGCCTGGCCGATCTACTGCAGGATGACGTCTGCCTGAAGTTTCTAATGGATAGGCTATTGCGTCGTCGTGGACATTGTGCAGAAAATTTACTTCAGGTAAAAATTTCATAATTCACCTCCTTACACCATAAAAAATCCCCCCTTTTATGGGAGGAATCTTGTTGAATTTTTAATTTAGAATTTTAAATTTGAAATTTTTGGCTTATCATTCCTCCCACAAACTACCTCGTCCAATTAATTCGGACGAGTTTAAGGGAGAAAATAAAATGATAATAAGCCGCTTGCATGATTAAGATGAATTTTACCTTTTAAAAATAATAGCTGTCAAGAGTCAACTTCCGTTATTTCCTTTCTTTTTCAACTCACTTTGACCGGGTCTGTGTTTCTTCGGATCGCCGTTAAAAATAA
Source organism: uncultured Gammaproteobacteria bacterium (assembly GCA_964603445.1). GTDB lineage: Bacteria > Patescibacteriota > Microgenomatia > JAMCZE01 > JAMCZE01 > CAZRUW01. The sequence continues at coordinate 857 of CAZRUW010000061.1, forward strand.
AAGGAGTAGGCAAACCATGTAATTTCTGTCTTCTGACAGTTCCCCCACTAACCCCTTTTCCTGACAAGAGTCTTTCCAATTCTTCAAAATCAGCTTGCACTTCAGAATCGTGATCAGAATGCAAAAAATATCTCATCAGGAAATTTTACCAGGTTGACTTTGGAAATGTCAAAAGTTAAAATAAATAAAAGCGTTTGATCCCGTCAACAGCGGGAGAGCTGGGGGAAGAAAGACGATAGTAACTAGACAGTAATTAGCGCATCGCGCGAAACTAATAATAACTAAAGTTGAATAGAACCCTCCGGGTAAGCCCGTGAACGCTGGAAAGAGTATAAATTGAGGTGGCACCACGCTTCGGCAAGCTCGGCGCAAGCGGCTTGAATTCGAACCGTCCTCTGAAAGGAACGGTTTTTTTGTGCTAATCTGGTAACAAATATGGAAAGAACATTAATATGCGAAACGATTGACAAAGTGGGTGAGACAGTCTTTCTCAAAGGCTGGGTGCAAACGCGGCGCGACCATGGAAAAATCACTTTCTTGGATCTTTCCGACCGGTCAGGGATTGTCCAAGTCGTGGCCGGCGGGGAACTGGCAAAAGATATAGGTGTTGGTTTTGCTGTAGCCATCGAAGGAAAAGTCAAACAGCGACCGGAAAATTTGATCAACCCCAAGTTGGCCACCGGCACACTGGAAATCGGGGCCGAAAAAATAGAGATTCTCGCCAAATCTGAGCCCTACCCGTTTGACATGGGCAAACCAGACCTTGATCTGGAACTTCCTACCCTTCTTGATTATCGTGCTCTGACCTTGCGCCACCCAAAGATTAAACCGATTTTTAAAGTCCAGGAAACAGTCATTGATGCCTTTAGGGAAGGTTTAAAAAAGAAAGATTTTACTGAGTTCCAGGCGCCGGTGATTATTCCCCAAACTGCCGAAGGGGGAGCGGAAGTGTTTGAAGTGAAATACTTCGAACACAAGGCCTATTTGGCCCAAAGTCCCCAGTTCTACAAGCAGATAATGGTCGGGGTTTTTGAACGGGTCTTTGCTGTTAATAAAACCTTAAGGGCCGAACCTTCTGTCACCACGCGCCATCTGACCGAAGTTACCACTCTGGATGCCGAATTTGGCTTCATTGATTCCTGGCTGGATGTCATGAGAATGGCAGAATATACGATTAAATATATTCTTGACCAGGTGGCTGCAAAGTGCGCTGACATTCTGAGCCTTTATGACGTGGCGCCGCCAAAAGTTCTCGATGAAATTCCTTACATCAAACTTCGGGAAGCCCAAGAAATAATCTTTAAAAGAACAGGAAGAGATAACAGAAATGAACCCGACTTACAGCCGGAAGATGAAAAAGAAATTTGCCGCTGGTCTGCTCAGGAAAAAGGCTCGGATCTGGTCTTTGTAACCCATTACCCTGTCACTAAACGCCCGTTCTATACTTTCGAAGACCCGGAAGACCTTGGGTATACGTTGAGCTTTGATTTGATCGGCAAAGGAACCGAATGGATGACCGGAGGCCAAAGGATCAATAATTATGAATCATTAGTTGAAAAAGCCAAAGAACGGGGGGTTGACACTCAAAAAAGCGATCTATACCTTCAGGCTTTTCGCTATGGCATGCCTCCGGAGGGAGGTTATTCTTTCGGATCGGAGAGGATAGTTATGGATGTCCTTGGATTGAAAAATATTCGGGAGGCTTCACCGTTTCCCAGAGATATGGAGAGGGTTGACATCAGGTTGTCTGCTCTAAAAGGAGGCGGTCAAAACAATACCAAAGTGTTTGACGCCATCAAAGACCTGTTGAACAACTCTAAAATCAGGTACCAACTTTTTGAACACGAACCGGTTTATACGTCCGAAGATGCCGCAAAAGTCCGGGGCACTAAACTCGAACAGGGAGCCAAGGCCCTGGTCATATTTGCCGATGACGAACCGGTAATGGTTGTCCTGCCTGCAAATTTGAAGCTGGACACGAAAGCCTTCAAATCAGCCTACGAAGTCAAAAATCTGCGAATGGGGACCCCAAATGAAGTGGAAAACTTGACCGGCTGCCAGATCGGAGCTGTACCCCCATTCGGAAATATTTTTAAGTTGCCACTTTACGTTGACCCCCACTTAGGTGACAATGAAGAAATCGCTTTCAATGCTGGAATGCATACAAAATCGGTTAAAATGAAATATGCCGACTTCATCAAAATCGCCAAACCGATCTTTGGCGACTTTGCCGTTTCTCAAACCGGCTAGAAAATTTGCCCGGGAGGGAGTCTTTTTTTGGAAGAGGATCAGTCACGATCAAGTTCGACTTTTTTCTTTCCTGACAGCCCTTCTTTTCTTTCTTTTTTTTCCGACGTTTAGTTACTATGGTTTTTTGCATTTAAAACCGCGTCCGCCGCTGGTCAAGGCCTCGCCGTTTGACAATTTCCGGCCGTCTTTGTATCCCCGACGGATCTCTGACGAACCGCCGCCATATGTCAGCGCGCAGTCAGCGGTGGTTTTGGATCTGGAATCCGGAGTGCCGGTCTTTGAATTGAACCCTGACGAACGGCTCTATCCGGCTTCAATCACCAAGCTCATGACCGCTCT
>CAZRUW010000062.1:0-3619 GCA_964603445.1 uncultured Gammaproteobacteria bacterium
GGAAAAAAGATATTTGGAAGTAATGGATAACAGACCCCAACAGAAAAATGATCCGATGGCAAGCAGCAGCCAGGACTGGTTTTTAACTTTTCTTATCGTCTTTCGGGAAGTGGTTATAAGCGAGGAAAATAAGACGATTAGCACTATCGCCGCGGCTTTTTGAAAGTTTAGTTGGGCCTGAAAAATAAATACAGCAACAATGGTGGTAAAGACAACATAGCTTTTGGAAATGACAAGACTGTAGCCGGGATTGGGGGCTCGTTCGATGCTGACAAGAGAAAACAGGTTACCCAGATAGCTGAAAAAGAAGGCAGCAATTAAAATGACCAGTCCTTGGAGGAGGGTAAGAGAAAAATTTTGGCGGGTTACTATTCCCAAAATAACGTAGACAGGAAGCGGAAAAAGAAACATCGCCAAGTTGTTTAGCTGTGTGGGAATTTTTAAAAGTGAGGACTTTCGAACAGTAAGGTAGAGGATAACGGAAGAGAAAAACATTATTAAGCTGGCGGTTATCCAATCCATGGAGGTTTTTAATAGCCTTCAAAATCCTCGATTTTTACAGAGAGGTCGTCCACGCCGATGGCAGTTAGCAGTTCCCGCAGGGAAAGGACCATTTTGGGCGGGCCTGCGATGTAGTAAACAGGGTTGACGGCACCGTCGAGATTGGCCTTGATTTGTTTCATGGTCAAATGGCCGCTTTGATAAGTAAAAATTGAGATGAATTTGTAGTTGGGGCTGGTAACAGACCGCAGTTCATCCAGAAAAGCCGCGTCTTTGGGTTCCCGGTTGGAATAAAAAAGAAAAAATTTGTGGGGCAATTGGCGGGAGATCGCGTCAAAGACCAGACTACGAAAGGGTGTTATACCTATGCCGCCGGCAAGAAAAACAGCAGCTCGGGCAGTGTCAGAATGCAGAACGAAGTGGCCTTCCGGCTCCCCTATTTGTATCTCCGAACCCACGGGCAGAGTGTGCAGAACTCTTTTGAAAGCGGTGTCGCGCATTCTGGAGGCAATCATTAAATTATCTTCAAATGGGGCCGAGGCAAAGGAAAAATCCCGGGAGTCGCCTTCAGCATCAGTTTCTAGCGGATTAATCAGAGTCCAGCCGGTGTGCTGTCCGGCAAGAAAGGCATAGCCTTCAGGTTTGGAAAACCAAAAAGCCATGGTGCCGTCAGCGACGTCTTTTTTGGCAAGAAGTTTTACTTTATACATTACCTTAATACTCTACCCGGACATCGGGCAACCAGATTTTCTCCGGTCGCGAAAGCATAAAAACAACAACATCAGCAAGGTCAGCAGGGTCGGTAAAGGTGCTTAGTTTTTCTTCAGAAAACCCTTCGCCGGTTTTATTAAACATTTGCGTATTAGTCCCCGCCTGATAGACCCCGGCCACCCGAATATGAGAAGTTTTTAGGTCAATTTTTAAAGTTTCCGTAAAGCCTCGAACCCCCCATTTGCTGGCAGCATAAACCGCCTGGCCTTCAGCACCCTGAATTCCTGACCGGGAGGAAATATTAATAATAGCCGCTTCCTCCTGTTTTCTTAATACGGGTAAAACGAGACGTGTGCAATGAATTAACCCGGTTAAATTGGTCGCGATGACGCTGTCTACTGTTTCTTCAGGAATTGTGTCCAGTTGTGCTTTTTTTTGCCAGACGCCGGCAATATTCAAGAGGATGTTGATGTTTTGAAAATCAGAAACAATTTGATTGATAGTTATCTTTAGATTAGCTGTTTGAGTCAAGTCGCAAGGATAGATGCCAACTTTGGCGGCGGGATGACTGGCGAGAATCTCGGCCTTGGTTGTCTCGAGCTTGTCTTTGTTTCGGGCAACCAAAGCCAGACTTACCCCTTGATCGGCCAGTTTGATGGCTACCTGTTTGCCGATCCCGTCACTGGCTCCGGTCACAATAGCAGTTTTTCCTTTTAAATCCATTAGTTAATAGTAAGCAACTTCTAGTTTAATTCTATCAGGACCCGTTCGTGTTGCCCATATCAATCTCTACTTTCCATGAACCGTCCTTCTGTCTCACCCAAATATTAAGATATTTCCCTTCAATTTTTGTCCCATTGGTTAGCTGAAGTGAATATAATCCCCAGGTGTAACCAAGATCGCCGGATTTTGCTATTTTTCCACCTTCCGGTCTCCAAGAAAGAACGTCTTTCGGCCCAGATTTACTCATTGACTTGTAGATTTTCTTTATGCCCAAGACAGGTTGTTTGTTTTGAGGGAGCATCAACGCGTTTTTGACCAGGAATTGAGAAAAGGCTCTTGCCGCGCCAGTTTTGACAGATAATTCTGAAAAAGCCTTGTCTGTATTAATTAATTTTTGAAGAGATTTACCCATGGTTTCATTCTACTATGAAGCAGGAAGTTCCAAAATTTGCAGGTTTTTGATGCGGCTGAAGTGTTTTGGATTGGAAGTTATAAGGACGGCATCGCTAATTATGGCTGTAGCTCCAATTAAGGCATCCAGGTCGCCAGTTTTTTCTCCTTTTAAAGAGAGGGTTGCTCTAATTTGACCCGCAATTTGAGCCTGATCGGAATCAAAGGGTATTATTCTAAATAGTGACCCTAAAAGGTCTTGAAGATCACCCCTTTTTTGGGAAACATCGGCACTTTTTTCGCGAAAGACTCCTTCCCAAAGTTCTGCTTCGCAAATAGTGCTCGTCAAGAATTTATCCTTGGGGTGGCTTTGAAGGAAGTTCCAGACATAACTTTTTTGGCGAAGCAGATCAATAAGAACTGACGTGTCCAATAAGTAGTTCATTAAAGTTTGATAGGTTTCTTGCGATTTCTCCTTACCATGACCGCCTTCCAAATTGCGGGAGTGTCAAACAACCGGCCGTCCCATTTACCTCTTAACGCGAGCAGTTGCTTGTTTTTTTCCTCGGGTGTAATCTCCATGGTGGCGAAAGGGCGGCCTTCTCTGGTTAAGATAATTTTGTCTATCCGGGAAAGCAAATCCAGGCTGGCTCTGGCATTTCGAAGAAAATCAGTAACGGGGATAATTCTTGTGTCCATGAGGATATGGTAGCAATAATTGGGTACTCTGTCAAGTATTAAAACATGTATTAAAATATGTGTAAGGTTTTAGGTCTTGAGCAGTCCTTTTTTCTGCATTAAGAGATAGGGATAGCCTCTTTCGTCAGGGGTAAATGAATCAATCTTCAATTCCTTGGCAAAAGAAAAAAGTTTTTTTCTGGTTTCGTTGATGCCACCAAAATGCCGCAATGCTTCAATTTCAACGAAAAAACCCAGTTCTTTCACCTGATCCAAGGCAATTTCATAGATGTTTTTATAGTTGTAAACTTCGCGATCTTTTTCCACAGTGACTAGAGTTTTTATGTCTAACGCTGAAAAGAGTTTCTCTAATTGGGAAAGATTTTCTGTGACAATGTCCAGCTCATCGCAATGAGTGGTGACAGTGACGTTTTCCGGATGGAAATGTTTATAGTTGAGAATGGCTTTGCCATCACGGTGGCGAATGCTGAGCCATTCGAAGGGATATTTTGGCTGGACAAAATTTCGATGGGCGGGAGTGTAATATTCATCAACTTGGTGGACTTTCTTGACAAACTTTGCCGTTTTTGTCAAATATCTTTTTACCCTTAGGAAG
>CAZRUW010000063.1:0-3196 GCA_964603445.1 uncultured Gammaproteobacteria bacterium
ATTAAGTTTGGAAAAATAAAGTGAGGGCCAGAAGCCCGATTGCCAGTCCGACCAGTCCGGTGACGAGACTGGCGATGACGGTTAAAAGAAGGGGATTAGGGAGCTTTTTGGAGACGAGAAATTTGTCGACAAAATTGGAAGTGCTGAAAAGAAACGGTGTCGCCAGGGCGAAGAAAAACCAGGTCATAATTTAATCGTTTTCATTATACAATACAGGCTTTTGATCCAGTTTTACCAGTTGTCAAAATTGTCTTCAGTTGTTATGGTTAATTTATGCTGACCAAAAATGATGCGAAGGTAATAAAGAAAATCCTTGATGACGCTATTGGGCCGGTAAAAGTAGATGTCTCCGGCCTCAAACAGGATGTGTCTGGCCTCAAACAGGATGTGTCCGGCCTAAAAATAGACGTTACTGGCTTGAAGGCGGGTCAATCAAGATTGGAAACAAAGATGGATAAGGGGTTTAAGAAACTTGAAAGAAAAATCCACCGTGAGCACAAACTGCAGGGTGAGATTCTGGAATTTTTGGAGAAAGAGGATCGAAAAACCCGGAGCCGAGTCGACAAGATCGAGTTTCATTTGGGGATGGTCCCTAGCTAGTTCTGTTTCCTCTCTTTGATAAATGAAGTTTTTTAAATCTAACGTCGGCGGTTTTGCTGGGGAAATAGACAAGGACGTCGATGCCTTTTAACTCAATCATTTCAAAATCTTTTCGGATCACCAGAGAAAAGTTGTGCCCATTAACTAAGTATTTCTTTTTAAAATCCTGATAGTTTTTCACCTTGAAGTCTGGGGCACCGCGTTGGGGTCTGGTCGGGTCCGGCCTTCTAATTTTCAGGACTTTGAGTGGACCCGCTGGTGTTTGAAAAGGTGATTTAAGAAGAAAAGTCTGGCCAGTCAAATTATTTTTAGGATCAACTTCTTTGCCAAGTTGGCAGGTTTGACTTAGCAATTTTTGGAATTCGCTTTGGTTCTTGGCGAATATTGCCAGGTAATCAAGTGTAGCCTTTTCATTTTTTGTGTTGCTTTTGATTGCTTTGAGGCCGGCGATGACAATGTAGTTAACGATTTTTTCAAGTTGCTCCATATCATTGTTGAATCAGGCCTCGCCTGAAACACGGGTTATAGGATAATTAATCCTTAACTGGTGAGTTTGACCTCGACTTTCTTGTCCACGAATTTGCCTCCGATTTCTGCGTCAACATTTATCCAAAACTTTTCCGGGACGGCTTTATAGATTCGACGGGGATATCTTTTCAAAAATTCAATGACTTTGCGGGGGTTTTTACCCTTTCGGCTATAGAGAAGCAGTAAGGCTTTGGCAATCTCTTTGAGACTTGTGAGCTCGTAGGTTTTGGCCTGGATATAGACGCCTTGGCCGGTTCCTTCGGGAACGGTGGAGTCATAAATGACAATGTAGACGTTCGGGTTATTGCGGATGTTTTTTGAGTGTTGGTTGTCTTTCCAGGAAGCCCAGTAGAAATTGTAGTTCTTGTCGTAGGCCAAATAAACTGGGGAGTTCCAGGGAAGGCCTTCGGGAGTAACAGAGGCAATGGTGATGTAGAGAATTTTCTCAATAATTTTCTTCGCCAGTTTGTTCAGGTCTTGGGTCATACCGATACAACTTTTAGGAATGTTTGAGGTTTAGCTGGTGGCTTCCTGGAAGCGACTTTCTACTTCGGTCCAGTTCACAACATTCCACCAGGCTTTGATGTATTCGGCGCGGCGGTTTTGATATTTCAGGTAATAGGCGTGTTCCCAAACGTCGAGGCATAGAACTGGAATTTGCTTCGCGGAATTTGGGGAATTAGTAGTCATTAAGGGATTGTCCTGGTTGGGAGTTTCAATAATATTCAGTTTGCCTTCTTCGGTGACTGTGAGCCAGGCCCAACCGGAACCAAAGCGGCCGAGTCCCGCCGCGGTAAACAATTCCTGAAATTTTTCCAGAGAACCGAAGGTTTCCAAAATTTTCTTACCAATTTTTAAATTGTTAAATTGCTTCATTGCTTTTTCGTTTTCGTTAGCGGGGCACATGATTTGCCAAAACAGGTTATGGTTCATCACCCCACCGAGATTATTGCGGACTTTGGCGCGGATGTCTTGCGGAACTTTGTCCAGATTGGCCATAAGTTCGGCGCCATGCATGGTTGCGAGTTGCCCGTGACCTTCGAGAGCTTTTAGCCCCGCAGCCGGAGGCGAGGAGCGCAACACCTGCAAGGCGTTATTAAGATTGTCGACATAGGCCTGGTGGTGTTTGTCATGGTGGATTTTCATCGTTTCCGTGTCGATGTACGGTTCAAGAGCGGAGTAGTCGTAGGGAAGGGGAGGCAGAGTATACATGATGAAGATTAATATACTCGGGAAAAGTTTTTTGTCAAGACCGATGATTAGTTACAGATTAGTTACTACTATTATTTTTCAAAGTCACTTGAAGCAAGAAAGATCGGTGGTTCGGAGAGTGATGTGACGAATGACCAACTTGACCGTACATTATACTATCCGGTCGGATAGGTTAATGTACGGTGAACGGGGTTGGGGTGTTCACTTGGGAGAAGACGTTTGGTAAACTGAACAACTAAGCACGGAATGACTAAGCATTGAACAGCAAAGTAAGGAACGGTTAAGTACGGAAAAGCTAAAAATGGCAGCCATGTTTAGGAATGGGACAGAAAAGCAGGGGCAACTGAGTATGGTAACGGTGACTAATTTAACCAAAAGGTTTGGTCCGCCAGCCGGCGGATTTAAGGCGGTGGATGACATTTCTTTTGAAGTGGCGAAGGGCGTGGTCTTTGCTTTTTTGGGTCCGAACGGGGCGGGAAAGTCCACGACGATCAAGATGCTGACAACTCTTCTTTTGCCGACTTCGGGAAAAATAATCATTAACGGGTTTGATCCGGTGAAAGACCAGGATGCAGTGCGAAAATCGTTCGGGATTGTTTTTCAGGACCCAAGTTTAGATGAAGAATTGACGGCCCTTGAGAACATGGAGTTTCACGGAGTTTTGTATGATGTGGAGCCGGGTTTGCGAAAGATTCGGATTAAGGAACTTTTGGAAATAGTGGAGTTGTGGGAAAGGAAAGATTCCTTGGTAAAAACTTTTTCAGGAGGGATGCGCCGGCGCTTGGAAATCGCCCGGGGCCTTTTGCACCATCCGAAAATATTTTTTCTGGATGAACCAACCGTGGGCCTTGATCCC
>CAZRUW010000064.1:0-2300 GCA_964603445.1 uncultured Gammaproteobacteria bacterium
ATCGAAAGGACATTGACCAGCTCCTAGAATATCTCAAAAAGACCGGCCGGGCAAACATCAAGGACATTACCAGCGAAGACTTAAACAATTTTCTGGCCCTCCTCCACACTCAAAACTACACTCCCAAGTCCGTCTCCCGGAAAATTAACTCCATTAAAACTTTTTACCGCTTTTTGGTGCTCCATAAATATACTGACAACAATGTGGCGGCCGCCATTTCTCACCCCAAGTTCGACTCTAAAGCCCCCCGCATCCTCTCCCGCATGGAATATCGCGCCCTGCGCGACGCCTGCCGTGATGATGCCCGTATTGCTGCTGTTGTTGAGCTTCTCTTGCAAACCGGGATGCGCATCGGTGAGCTTGCCGCCCTTTCGACCAATTCCGTTAGTGACAACTTCATCAAAATCCCCGCCATAGAAGGCCATCCGGAAAGAGACGTTCCTCTCAACAAGGCAGTCAAAACTTCCCTCCAAACCTACTTGGCAGTGCGCCCCAAAGTCCAGTCCAACGCCCTTTTCATTACCAAAACCGGCCGGCCGCTCCTTATCCGCAACATCAGAACCGCCATTGACCGCTATTTCAAAATCGCCGGAATCGCCGGCGCCAAGGTCAACGACCTGCGCCACACCTTCATTGCCCACCACCTGGCTGCTGGCACGTCCCCAGTTCTCATCTCCAAGCTCGTCGGCCACAAACGCATTTCCACCACCGAAAAATACCTGGAATTCATCAAAGATCTCCCTGCTGAGAAAGTGAAATTAGAGGAACTCTAATTTCTAAAACTCTCAGAATAATACTATAAACTCGCAGAAAACTACGACTTCCTCTCTGGCATCACCCAACGTTTAATATAAACCTTGTTAAGCGCTCCAAAATTTACCAGAAAAGCAAGACGGTAACCACTTGTTGCCAAATAGTGAAACAACTGATTTTCAAACTCCCTGGAGTTAAATTTCGACACTTTTACTTCGACAATAATCTTCCCGTCTATTACAAAATCTGCCCGGTACTTTCCTACCTCTTCACCATCATAAACTACAGGTAATTCCACTTCTCGATCAAAAGAAATATTATTCTTTGCAAATTCTGAAACTAAAGCTTTTTGATAGACAGATTCCTTATGAAGACTTCCAAGAGTCTTATAAACAGCAAAAAAGATTCCTCTAATTTTATAGGACAGTTCAGGATACAAAAAATCCATACTTTTCCGCGAATTTCCAGACTTATTCTGCGAATTTTAGACTCTTTCTACAGTGTCTCCCTCTTTCACTGCCTGATCGACCTTAATTGCCACATCATCACCCTTTTTCCCCGACTGCACCACTTCGTGTTCAATCTGCATCGAGGCCACCACCTGGGTGAAATCCGTCCCGTGCCCGGAAATCTTCACCGTATCACCCACCGCCAACGGTCCTGTTAAAACCAGCGCCGCCACCCCGATTTTGTCAAAATAGTGAGAAACCTTACCAACAGCCTTTGCCATTTTTAATCACCTCTTTTCCCATAGACTTCCAGCTTGGGAAATCTAGCAAAATGTTTTATGTCGTCCGTCACCAGAGTTGCCCCCTCGAAGACTGCCGTTGCCCCAATCAAAAGATCAAAATCGTCGAGCCGCTTCCCCTCTTGTTCCAGATCCAGCCTTACCTGAGCATAAATTCTCATCGCTTCAGTCCGGAGCGAAATTATGCTCACTTCAAAGCTCTCCAGAAACGACTCATATTTCTTTTTTTCTTTGATTGGGTCTCTGGCCAGCAAAGAGCCATAATAAAGCTCCCCGAACGTGATCACTGAAACCGCAAACTCACCGTTTGTCCGAAGCCTAACAATTTCCTCTTCCCATCTCCCACCCCGCCGAAGATAACTGACAATGAAACTTGTATCTAAAAGAAATCTCATGACCAATGATTCCTTTTGCGAAAATACCGTGATGGCCTGCCAATTTTAGCTGCCCATTCATAACCCGGACCAGACCACATGCCCGCATATTTAGCAGCAATTGATTTCCAGTCTTTTTTAGACTTAGCTTTCTCCTCCGTCGGAACAATCTTAGCTATAGGCTTCCCATAACGAACAATAGAAACAGCATCCCCCGTCGTTGCCACTAAATTCAGTATTTTGGAAAAATCGTCCCTGGCCGCGGCCACGGTATAAGTGCTCATAAAACAACCTTACCAAATCTTGTACAACTTGTCAAGATATTGTACAACATGATATACTGACTTCTGAGGGCCCGTAGCTCAGTGGTAGAGCGCCATCCTTATAAGATGGATGTCCTTGGTTCGATCCCAAGCAGGCCCACC
>CAZRUW010000065.1:0-3541 GCA_964603445.1 uncultured Gammaproteobacteria bacterium
GGAATGCCGGAACCGCCATGTAAAGACAGGAAAGTATTGCCGAGCTTGATTTTAATTTCCCGGAGCAAATCCAAATTAATATCCTTCACTTCTGCATACAAACCGTGAACGTTCCCCACAAATGAGGCGAAAGTATCAACCCCCGTCTTTTGCACAAAGTCCCCCGCCTTGACTGGATCAGTGTAATACTTTGGGTCCCTAACCGCAGAAATATTTTCGTTCCTATTATCCGCACTTCCCGCCCCCATTACATTAATATTATCGACTTCTCCCTCAACTAAAACCTCCTTCTCGTGGGCCATCTCCACCAACTGTTTGGTCTGGGCAATATTTTCTTCAATCGGCAACTTCGACCCGTCCAGGTGGATGTAATCAAACCCTGCCTCCAGAGCCTCCCGGCAGTGTTCCAGATCTGGTGAGTGGTCTAAATTCAAAATTATTGGCACCCCAAAACTCTGTTCCATTACCCGCACTACCCCTACCAACTCTTTGACTCCAAAATAAGTGACCTCACCGTGCGATGCCTCCACCATCACCGGCGCGCGCAAATTTTTAGCCGCATTGACAATCGCTTTCAATGTCTCCATTGAGGCCGCGTTAAAAGCCCCAATAGCGAAATGTTCTTTTTGAGCCCTGTCAAACCAATATTGTGCTTTACTCATAAATCACTTAAGTAACTTCAGTTTCTTAAGACACTTAAGACATCAAATTTGTGTTGGTTCAAATCCTGGGTGTTTCTCCAAATACTTATTAATCTCTCTTGTTGTCAAAAGCCCCGCTTCTCCCCCAACCTTCGTTATCACCGACCCCGAATTGACCATCCCCCACTTCATGGCTTCGCTTATCTCCATATCATTGCGCCACAAACCGGCCAGAAACCCGCTGGAAAAGGCGTCCCCCGCCCCCGTCGGCTCCAAAACAGAAAAATCCGCCGGCCGGCTGTAAATATATTTTTTTCCGTCAAAAGCATACGCCCCTTCCGGCCCATCCGTCACCACTACTATCTCTGGTCCAAAATCAGAAAGAGTCGTCAATAAATCTTTAGCGTTCCCGAATTTTTGATTTTTGCTTGCCCCGAGCGGACTTGTCCTGAGCGAAGTCGAAGGAGTCGGGGGGATTTTTGATCTTTGATATCCGAGCAAAAGCTCGGCTTCCTCCCAATTCAGAATTAAAACGTCCGTCACTTGCAAAATGCCCCTCATCTGTTCCGGGCCCATTTTCAAATCCTTTGTTCCGGGATTAAAGGCCGCTTTTACCCCCGGAAACTGATTTTTGTGATCAATAACAGTCCCAAAAAGTGCTCCCGAATCCCTTCCTGCTGAAGATGACAAATAAATCCAATCTGTTTCCGGAATCGAAAGCGCCAAATCCTCTGCTTCCGGATGATAGGTCAAAATTGTCCGTTCCCCCCTAAAAACCAAAATTCCGGACAAATTCGATTCCCGTCCCGGCGCCGTCACCGAATCATCCAGATTCACCCCGGCTTTTAATAACTCCCGCTTTATCCACGCTCCCCGTTCATCATCTCCGAAAGTCGTCAACAACTTCGTTGGCAACGCCAGTTTGGAAAGTCCCGCCGCCACGTTCGCCGCATTTCCCCCCAGTGTCACCCCAATTTTTTCCGCCCCAATCTTCTGGCCATACTTCAACTCCAACACACAGTCCTCTTTATTCAGATTGCAATGCACGCTGGCATCATCAATGAAGAAAAAATTGTCCTGGGTCGCGTCCCCAAGGCAAACAAAACTGGTCATGAACCCATGGTAGCACGTCAGCTTGACAAAAATAAAGCAGAGAGAGAAAATAAGCCAAATGACACGCGATGAGCAAATACAGGAAAGCCTCAGACAAGCGGCTAAGGCAGCAGAAAGACTTCAACCTGTTAGTGGAAGAGAATATCAAGGACGAAAGAAACGCTCAAGATCTTCGGTTTTCTCGCGCTTTGCCCGTTTTGCCACGTTTCCCACAGCTTGGACAGGAGACAAACATCACCCCATGCCCCAAAACCCTATCATCAAATAAACTTTCTCCCCAGCCTTACCTTTACTAACTATCACGGCTCCAGCCTTTTTATTCCTGAAAACTTATCAAAATGCCGGTCGTAGCTATAAACTTCCGCCACTTGCCTGTCCAAAACAAATTGTGCGTTCAGACAATCAACCCAGTCAATATTGCTTTTCCTATATATTTCCAGGGCTCTGAGCAGTAATTTACGATTGTCTATTCTTAACTTTTCCAGCGCCAATATTTTTTCCACCGCTTTCACAATCCTTTCTCTCGTTTCTTTCAGCCCGTCCCTTAAAACCCACTCAACCTCCGAAATAACTAATTCGTTGGTCCATAAATTATTCTCTCTCTTAAAAAGTTCTCGGCAACGATCTGATTTTTCTCCCTTTCGGACCAAAATCTCCAAAAAGATGTTTGTATCCACAAATTTAAGGGACATATCGCATTATTCTTGAAGCTCTACTCTTTCTCGCCCTTCTTGTTATCTGTGCCAGTGAATATTTCTTGGCAATTGGATTGTCCGCAAACATTCCCTGCAGCTCATCTAATGTTCCCACTTTTTCCAACACCAGCCTGTCATCTTCCTTTGTAACCCAGAACCTCATCCCAGCTTGGAGTTGAGCCAAAGCCACCATATCTGCTGGTAAGGTAACCTGATTTTTTGAAGTCAAAGTGGCAAATCCTGTCATATCCAAACGATAGCATAGTCCTTACTTTTTGTCAATCTCCTTACTTTTTCAAATTCTCCTTACTTAACCAGTTTTCTTGATAAAACCCTGTTTACTGCCCCAACAATGTCTTTCACTCCCATCCCATATTTTTCCAAAAGCTCTTCCGGTTTTCCCGACTCCCCAAAAACATCAGGCATCCCCACTGGCTCAATCGGCACCGGATAATTTCGACCCAAACACTCCGCCACCATCCCAAAAAGCCCCCCGGTAATCTGGTGCTCCTCCACCGTCACTGCCGCCCCGGTCTTCTTAGCCGAGGCTACCACCATTTCCACGTCCAGCGGCTTCAAAGTGTGGACATTCACCACCTCCACCCTTAAGTTTCCTAAGTCCCTTAGGTTACTTAATTCCTCCGCTGCCAAAAGGGCAGAGTAAACCAAAGGTCCGGTTGCAAAAATTGTGACGTCTTTACCCTCAACCAGAATATTAGCCTTCCCAATCTCAAAAACCGTCTGAGGCAAAGTAAATGCCGGTGTTTTCTCCCGCCCGAAACGAATATAAACCGGCCCCGGCCAGCCAGCGGCTGCTTTCACCGCTTTTTTGGTTTCCTCATAATCCGCCGGGGAAATAACCACCAAATTGGGAAGAACCCGCGTCATTGCCAAATCTTCCAATGCCTGGTGGGTCGCTCCGTCCGCCCCTACCGAAATCCCCGAATGGGCCCCAATGACTTTGACATTGGTATTTGAATAGCAAACCGAAACCCGGAACTGGTCCCAATTTCGTCCCGGGGAAAAAGTCGCGTAGGACGCCACAAAAGGGATTTTTCCGGACAGAGCCATCCCCGCCGCCACCCCCATCAT
>CAZRUW010000066.1:0-2445 GCA_964603445.1 uncultured Gammaproteobacteria bacterium
TGGTCCTGCTGGAATCAGAGAGGGACTTATTGAGAGTTTTGGCTGTCTCGTCAAGCCGCCTTTCCATGGTCTTGAGCCACTCGATAGTGGTAGTGTCCTCTTTGGGCCTGAGCTCCGAAAGTTTCTTGTTTAAAAAAAAGATTATAGCCCCCACCCCGACAGCCAAAGTAACAAGAACGGTTATAATATTTGCGTCCATAAGTTACTATTAGTTACGACAGTTTACTACTTAGTTACTGTTTCATAAATGTTCGCTTTCTTTCTGCGCCGGATTCAACGCTTCATTTTGCCAATTAAACTATTGTGTTCCCTGATATCCCTTATCTCCCTGATTTACCTTGTTGTCAGTGTTCCTCCGGACCTCGGGACAGTGGTTCTTTTTTCTCTTGTTCTGTTTGTTTTTCTTTCCCTGACTTTAAGTTTTTTCCTGTCAGTTATCCCAAGTTTACTCTCTGCTCTCACGATCAGTTTTCTCCTCTTCCTTCGCATGGTTAGTCTGCTGACAGTTCTCAACCTTGCATTGTTTGTGGCTTTTCTGGTATTATTAGCTTTGTACCTGCGGAAAGGTACCCAAAAATGACTAGCCAAACTGCAATGATGATGGAAATGATGGCAGCCGCCCGACGGGAGGTTAGTTCGTAGTTTCCAACAAATAGAACTTAATTAGCCTCCCGGAAGGGGGGATTTTTGATGGCTGGTTAGCGAATTTATGAGCTTACCAGCCGATCAATCCCGCCGAAGTGAAGCTCGCGGGCATACACGAAGTGCATGACGCGAACGGAAACGAAGGAGGATTATGCAAAAAACGGAATTAATTACCTTTACAACTGATCTTGGTGACCAATTTGCCGCCGCTCGGCTAAAAATCCGGGCTATTAAACTTGGGTACAGAGGGGAAATTGTGGAAAACCATAACGTGACGCCGTTTTCAATTGTTGAGGGAGCCTTTATTTTGAATAGAATGGCCAGAGATTGTCTTCCGGGTTCAGCAACCCATGTTGCTATTGTGGACCCTGACGTGGGAAGCAAGCGAAGAGGAATTATATTGCGAACTGAACGTTCCTTTCTGATTGGTCCTGATAACGGTGTTCTTGTGCCAACAGCGACAGAAGAAGGCATAAAAGAGGCATGGAAAATTGACGAGGGAAAAATAAACGGTAGGATTTCTGTAACATTTCACGGGAGAGATGTTTTTACGCCTGCGGCTGTATATTTGGCTCAAGGAAGAAAACCGGAATCTTTCGGGTGCACAAGAATTGATCCAAGCTCTTTGGTAAAGTTTGCTTTTGAACCAGGGCAAGTCGCCCATGTGGACCATTACGGTAACCTTAAAATTCTCGGTCACGAAGCACCTGCGAAAGGATCAAGGCTATCTTTCCGATCAAATAGCCAATGTGTTGTGGCACCATTTAGACGAACTTTTTCTGACGTCCCGCCGGGAACGCCGGTGGCTATTTGGGGTAGTGATGATACCCTGGAGTTAGCTGTCAACCAAGGAAGAGCAGATATGTTATTTAGCAACGAACCCGACAGAGTCATTAAGCCTGGCCATCTCCTGGAAATTCAACAAACTTAAAATTCAGACAAATAGTGAGATAATCAAAAGGTTGGAGATGACTATGAAACAAATAATCCCGTTTGATGATTTTGCAAAGGCCGATTTACGGGTAGGGAAAGATTGTTGACACGGTGGTGCCGGAATGGAGTGAGAAGTTGATCCAGGAGACAGCGGACTTTGGACCGGAAATTGGGACACGGACAATCTTTTCCGGGATTCAAAAATGGTATAAACCGGAGGATTTGATCGGCAAGAAATATGTTTTTGTAGTTAATCTCGCCGAAAGAAGAATGGGCGATGGTGTCAGTCAGGGAATGATGATTATGGCTGTTGATGTTAACGACGTGACGACTTTAATTCCAGTTGACGACTCAATTGCCGAAGGAACAGAGGTTAGATGATGATACAGTTATTGATGATATATCGATACATCGTTATTAAGTGTATCAATGTTTTCTAGCTTATGAACAACTTGTTAGACCGACGGGCGCAAAACCGAAGGTTTTATATTACCAGCGCGATTCCGTATGTTAATGCCAAGCCGCATATTGGTCATGCTTTGGAGTTTGTCCAGGCGGATGTGATTAACCGGTATCATCGCCTTTTGGGCAAGGAGGTTTACTATGTCTGCGGGGCGGACGAAAATGCCTTAAAAAATGTCCAGGCGGCAGAAAAAGCAGGAATGCCTATTCAGGATTTCGTCGACCAAAACAGCACAATTTTCAGAGAGTTATTGGAAAAATTGAATGTTAAAATTGATGTTTGGCAGAGGGGCAGTGACCAGGAACACCACTACAAATCCAGCCAAAAGCTGTGGAAACTGTGTGCCAAAAACGGGGATATTTACAAGAAAAAGTATAAAGGCCTCTATTGTGTTGGTTGTGAAC
>CAZRUW010000067.1:0-10015 GCA_964603445.1 uncultured Gammaproteobacteria bacterium
CTCTAAAACAAGGGCTGTTTTCCCGTTCAGGTTGAGGGCTCCGTTGAGGTTTAGCCTTTCTCTGCCAGTGTTTGTTTTGACAAATTTGTCATTAGCCTTGCCCTTAAGGATCCAACCGTAGCTGGGTTTGGTGTTGTGTTCCGGGTGAGTAGAGTCAGCAAAGTAAATTTGGTCATTGGGGGCAAGAGTGGTTTTTATTTCCTCGTAGGCGAAGAGGAACTGTTGTTGTCTTATTCTGTCAGCTTTGCCAGGAATGATTTTGGGTTTCTTGTAGGTAAAACCCAGTCGGTGGAGAAGTTTAGTGACACCAATGACGGAAAACTTTACTCCGTAAGTTTTAGCCACGTGGCCAGCAATTTCCTTGGCCGTTCGTTTGGTGTTGGCTTTCAAATATCCCTTAAGCTCTAATTCCTGGGATAAAGTTAAGGCCGTCTTTCCACCAACATAGTGGAGTTCTAAAATTCCGGCAAGTCCCTTTTCCTGGTAGTTTTTGAAGTGTCGTCTGACGGTAGCCTCGTCTAAAAGAAGTGCCTGAGTAATCTGAGAGTAGGTAAAACCAAAGTGAAGCATGAGCACCGCCTTAATCCTGTCAGCCAGTCTTTTCTCCCTAGTTTGTTTATGGGCCAGTTTTAATTCCGTTACTTGTTGGTCTGTCAATGCGGGCATTACCACTATGAGATCACACTCAGAAGCCTCTTGTCAAATTTAGAGGCTACAAAATCGTGGAAGAGGGGTATATGTCCCGACTATGTCATATTTTTCTCTCAAATCACTGTAAATCCGTGCTCCCACATAGCCGCTTGCTCCAGTTACTAATATTTTTTTCAAGAAGCCCATAATTCAAAACGTTATTTGTGCTGCCCAGCTTGGATTCGAACCAAGATACCGAGATTCAGAGTCTCGTGTCCTACCGTTAGACGAC
The DNA here is from genome assembly GCA_964603445.1 of uncultured Gammaproteobacteria bacterium. Lineage (GTDB taxonomy): Bacteria > Patescibacteriota > Microgenomatia > JAMCZE01 > JAMCZE01 > CAZRUW01. The sequence continues at coordinate 923 of CAZRUW010000067.1, forward strand.
CGGGCAAAAAACAGTCGTATTATACCGCCTTTTGTGCTACTCTGGTTACAAAGAAAGCCTTCCTTCGCTTGCACTGCCCCGAACACCTCATGTTCGCCGACAAGATCTCGCGTTGGACGGGTTAAGGGGGTGAGAAAATGGACAGACTTTACGAAAAGATGCAAAAATATATGGCCGCCCATCCGGTATATAACAGCGCCGTTCATGTTTTAATTGGCTTGGGAGTGGGGATTTTGATTACTTACCCGTTTATTGACCATCCTGTCAGACTTGGAGGAGCTCTCCTGGCATTGGGCCTCGCGGGGCACATCTATCCTTTCGTGGCTAAAAGATAAAGCCCATTCAGACTGCACAAGGCATCTCTTGATGTGCTTTTAGTTTCTGTTGTCTGCTTTTCCTTCTTAAATTACTGCTTAAGTTTTTCCGTAACGTCAATAAATTCGTAAAGATGATTGATATCGGCAAAAATATATTCCCTGTCCGGCAAAAGCGGCAGTTTTGTTCCGAAATAAGCGTTAAGGATAACCCTAAAGGCATTGACTGAGGTGATAGATGGGTAGAGTCCTGCTTTGGAAGGAGTTTTTCCCGGGAGATAATAGAAGGCAAAAATAGGAAACTTTTCTTTGAGAAGGTCATTGGATGCGATTTTCCAATTATCAGCCGGGTTTACCTTCCGGCCCAAAAACGGGGCTCCCTCATCAGATTGAATCAGAATCACCGGCGGCCTGGGGGACTGGTCAACTATTTGGTCAATAGCGTTTTCCAGTTTTTCATTGAAACAGGCGGCTTGGTTGGCATAATTCTGTTCGTCACTGAGTTTTGAGGAAACTTTGTTATCAATGAATTTGCAATCTTGGTCGAATATCCAGGGGTCATGAGGCGCAATAATATGAATAAATACAAACTTCGGTCCCGGGAGGGTGACAATATCGGGAATGGTTTCAAACTGATAGAGAATTCTTCTTCTCTTATCAGCGTCAGAATCCGTAATCACCACTGGCGGTATCACCTTGTCAATAAAGGGCCGCAGCATTGTTGACTGCAAAACGGCGTAATCAAAATCGCTGATGTTGACTTGATGCTGCCTTTCCAAAATAAAATTCCAATCGGCGTAAGGGTTATATTTTGTCAAAAACCACCAGGACCCCATTTGATAAAAGCTATAACCTAAGCCCCGCAAAAACTGGAGGACCTTACTGTTTTCCACAAGTGGTGTCACTAAAGACTGGTCTGTCGAGTTTTTGAAAACCGAAAGATAATCAAGATATTCCATATTCATCGCTGAGGCTAAAGAGAGAAAAGATTTTGGATAATTTGAGGCGCTCTGCGACGCGTAATAAAATCCCCGGTCAGCCATGGATTCCAAAAATTCCTTGTCATCGGCTTGGAAAAAATTTTTCATTACTGTGGGGGAAGAATAGTCTTCCGGGACAATGTAATAAATATCCGGCAGTTTGCTTGTGGGAAGTGAAGAAGAAGCCGCCGGCACCGGCGAGGGACTGGAAACATCCAAGGAAATTTTTTGCTTAAATTCAAAAACGGTGATTAAGGCCATGGGTATAACCACCGATACCAAGGACACAACAAAGACAAATCTGACTGCAAAGTCAAGTCTGAAAACTCCTTTTTTAAGCACCAAGAAAGTCCCCAGCAAGATAAAAAGATAAACAGTCCCCAGCACATCATTGACTGGCAGACCCCAGGGAAGAAATAAAGACCGACTCGTTAAAAAAGGGTCAATTAAACCGACAATTTGTCCGAAGGAAAAAAACGCTATAGCAAAAATTGAGGCAAATACTATCCCAGAAGGTCTGTCTTTGAGAAGAAGAATAGAAACTTTGACCACTACCAGTCCGAAAATGACGGTTATTATCAATGGGATGGAAAGAGATCTGAGAAAAAGTTGACCGTTATTTTGGGCAAAGAAGGTCAGGACAAAAGACACACCGAAAAAAACCGGAGAAAGAACCGTAACCCAAGAACGATTTAAAAGGACCTTTCTCATTTCTTCCTCGAGCGTTTAATTTCAGAAAGAAGTTGTTTTTTTGTCTTTTGGGCCGTTTTTTGGATTTCAGTCTCGATATCCACTTGAGTTTCGCTCTTCAGGTAGTTAATTAATTTCTCGTCATGGGGGGCTTGATGGAATCTTGTCAGAAACTCCTTATGTTTTTCTTTCGGCAAGTGAGTGAGAATAACTTCCAAAACTTGATGGTGCAAAGTCTCATCAACCAACCGGACAAGTTCCTCTCTTTCTTCAACGGCAATATTATACCGGTCCAATTCGGCTATAACCTCTTCCCGTAAAACCAGGTGGTCATAAAATATTTTTGCCATAAGCAGGAATATTCACCAATATGCGAATTCAAGACAAATATACGAATTTACATACAAAATTTGTATACATGTTTGATATTCGAACCTTCAGGATCACTCTTTTAACTTTTATTCACCAATTGCTGCCTGTTTTTTTCTATATTGTACTCCAGAGGTCCCAACGGTATTTCCTTATTTGGATCGTCAAGAAAAAACAGAACTACCGGGTAGTTCTGCATACCCTGGTTAATTCCCAGATAGGCCATTACCTCCGGCGACCCGCCAAAATGCTTGCCGGTCCAATCGGCCGGCCCGGCGTCGGCCACATCCGCCACAACAACCTTGCCGTTAGCCGGATTCACCACCACTACCCGGCGATACTTAAACCATTCTACATAATATCTGACCCGTTCGGACCAGTCGGGAAGATACATTATGGGAACAGCCACATAATATTTTTCCGCTTCTTCCAACGGCGGCGTTAATGTTTCTTTCGAGCGGGCAAAATAACCCCACCCTCCCAGTCCTGAGGTGATGCCCTTGTCGAGGAAACTGCCATGCTGTTCCACCGTATCGCCGGGAAATCTGGGCAAATGCTGTTCTGCTCCCATCCGGCCATAATTGAAATTGAGCTGGTTCCCATCCAGTTCCGGTTTAGCTTTAATTCCGTATACTTCCCAAATCATCCGGCTGATTCTTTCTTCCTGATCAGAGGTCAGCTTCCACTGTCCAACCGGCGGTAAAAGAGTCTTAATATCCAAAGCCGTCTTAAGCTGTAAAAATACCGGGCTGTCCAAAGAAATATTTTGCGTTGCAAAAGACGGGTTGGTCATGGGCGGTAAAGGCACGGCCGGGGAGGGGGAGAGAAGCAGTGTTCCGGCCAACGCTCCGGAAGAAAGCAGTTTTGCGGCATGTTCCCGAATTTTTCCCGGACGCAAACCTTTCTTTTGAAAAAATTCATCGGCCAAAGGGTGCTTTTTGCGAAGGCTTAACTCCGAATTAAAGCTTTGGAGTTTCAGCCGTTGCCGGAGTTTTTCCGTGTCCAGGCTTTGGCGGTTTTGGGCAGGATTATTTGTCATCTGTAAAATTGTCACTTGTCACTTGTCTCGTTCACCAGTGACCAGTGACTAATGACTAATGACCAGTGACCAGTCTCAATCTCGAAAGAGTTTCTTCTTTTCCCAAGACTTCCATCACGTCCCACAACGGGGGAGTTGCGCTCCGTCCCGTCACGGCAATACGCAAAATCATAAAATAGTCACCGACCTTGACGGAATTCTTGTTACAAAAATCCCGAGCCTCTTTTTCGAGTACTTCACCACTCCAACTAGTGGCTAATGTTGCAGTAGCATGGTCAAGAACACTTTTTGTGTTCGATCCAAATTTTTCAAAATTTTTTTGGTCAATCTTCGGATTTTCAAAGAAATAGCCTGTCAAATCGTCAAAATCTTTCAAAGTGACCAGGCGGCCTTTTACCAAGGACAAAACTTTGGCCACATCCGCACCGCTCCTCGAGGTGAATTTGTTCAGTTTATATCTGGTCAATCTTTCAATCAGCGAAGTCTCATCAAGCGACTGTATATATCGTTGATTGAACCAGTTCAGCTTGTCGTAAGTAAACTTTTGATTGGCCTTATTTAAATTTTTCAGATCAAAAGCGTCAACAAACTCTTGAAGCGAAAATATTTCTTGCTCCGTTCCCGGATTCCAACCTAACAACATCAGGTAATTTAACATTGCTTCTGGCAGATAGCCGGCGTCCAAGAAACTGTGGGCGGAAACAGAACCTTTGCGTTTACTCATTTTTCCTTCACCCCCGGGGTCAAGAAAAACTGATAGGTGAACCATTTTTGGGACTTCCCAACCCAAAAACTTATAAAGAAGGATGTGTTTGGGTGTCGATGGAATCCATTCATTGGCGCGAATGATGTGAGTAATTTCCATTAAATGATCGTCCACAACCACTGCCAGGTGATATGTCGGGAACCCATCAGATTTTAATAAGACTTGGTCGTCAATGGAGTTGGAATCGGTTTTGATTGTGCCCCGAACCAGGTCCTCGAAAACTATTTCTTCGTTGTCAGGCACTTTTAGACGGATTACAAAAGGCTTTTGCTCTTCTAAGTTTTTTTGAACAGTTTCCTTATCTAAATTTCGACAGTGGCGATCATATCCTGGCAACTGTCCTGATGCCAGCCGTTCTTTTCGTAAATTATCCAATCGCTCTTTAGTGCAAAAACAATAGTAAGCGTGGTCTTTATTAACCAATTCATCAGCATACTTCTTGTATATACTCAGTCGTTGTGACTGGATATACGGACCAAATTTTCCACCCACCGGTTCTGGACCTTCATCCCAAACGAGCCCGTAATCCACAAAGTCATCGCGGATACGGTCGAGAGCACCTTCGACTAACCGATCTCGATCTGTATCCTCAATTCGAAGAATAAACTGACCATTATTTTTTTTTGCCCAAGCGTAGTCGTAGAGAGCAGTCCGCAATCCGCCAATATGCAGTTCGCCTGTTGGGGAAGGTGCCATTCTTGTGCGAACTTTCATAACCAGATTCTAGCACAGACGTTGATCATTAATCATTAATCATTTCAGGCCCGCAGCCCGCCAGCCGGCGGACGAGGACTGCAAGCATACCTTTAAAAATACCAATAATATGCTTATAATTTTGGTATCTGCCCATATGGCTACACTTTCCGAAACCGCGTACCTGGCGAGAAAAACTATCAATATAGGGGTTATCCTCCTGGTGGTTATTATCCTTGGCCGTCTGGCAATTCTGGCCGGTATTGCTTTAAAAGAAAAATATTTCCCGCCCCCGCCGCCGCCGGCGACTCTCGCTTTTGGAAAATTGCCAAATCCCAACACCCAAAACAATATTGCCACCCCCTCAGCAATTACCTACACCTTGGAGACCGTCGATGGCAGTTTGCCAATTCTGCCCACCACCATGAAAGTCTATTTCATGCCAAAAGCCGGTCCCAGCTTTGGGTCCTTCGACAAGATGAAATCCCAGGCAGCCAAAATGGGATTTGTCAGTATTCCCCAAAAAACCGGTCCGACAAGCTGGCGTTTTATTGATCAGAACAATCCGCTTCGCGTTCTGGACATTGACGAGATTTCCGAAAATTTCCGTCTTACCTACAGCTATCTTTCCGACCTGTCGCTTTTTTCTCAAAAAAACTTCACCTCGCCGGACGATGTCATCTCATCTGCCCAAGGGTTTTTCAGCGGCCTGGGGATCTTGGCTTCGGATCTGCGGTCCGGCATTCCCACTTTTGCTCTCTGGCGCATGGACGCCGGTACTTTGGTTCCCGCCACGGCCATCTCTGATGCTGATGCTGTCAGTGTGACGTTGAATAGAGCCGATATAACCGATGTCTTACCTGACAAGACGTCTAAAAAATACCCGGTGGTTTCCCCCGATACCCGGCAAGGTTTGGTTTCCGTTCTTTTCTCCGGTTCCGGTGACAGTAAAAAACGGATTCTTGAAGCCAGATACTTTTACAGCCCCATTGATCAGGAAAATTGGGCTACCTATCCCTTGGAGAGTGCGAAAAACGCCTTTGACAAACTCAAGGCCGGAAAAGCCATTTTTGCCAGTTTGCCCAGCCCTCTTCGCTCAGCAATCACCATCAGGCAAGTTTTTCTGGCCTATCTTGATCCCTATCCGCCGCAAAGTTTCCTGCAGCCGGTCCTGGTTTTTTCTGACCAAAAAGGTTTTATTGCCTACGAGCCGATCATTGACCCCGCCTGGCGGCAATGACTTGTAAGAAACTCCCGATTACAGACAAATGATTAATGGCAAATGACGAGTGACAAGTAGCTAGTAAATATTTGTGGGGGTTGTTCCGTGGATCACAATAAGAGTGGAAGCCTCGGGTTTAATATTATATCGGGCATACTCTCCCGGACCGAGTTGCGGGTCGGTCCAATAGAAAAGTTTTTCTGCGTCCGGAATGCTCAAATTCACACAGCCGTGTGACCGCGGCTTGCCAAAGTCATGGTGCCAATAGGTGCCGTGAAGGCTGTAACCGCCATAAAAAAACTGCACAAACGGAACGTTGGGAAGATCATAATAAGTCCCGTTATCCAGTGAGCCGCCTTTCATCCTTTGAGCCCGGACCTTGGCCCAGATGTGAAACTGACCGGTTACTGTCGGCATCCAGGGCAGTCCTGTACTGACAGCCATTTCAAAATCGATACTTCCGCCATGGTGGGCATAAAGCCGTTGCTTGTCCAAATCAACCTCGATCCATTTTGAATTGTCCACGCTTTCTCCCAAAACAGTTTGGGGATTTTCCATGATTTTGGCGGCCAAATCCAGATTGGGGAGCGGAACGTCTTTGTTAAACCAGACTGCTTTATCGCCCTCATTCAGGTGAAATTTTCCGTCAGAAGTCAGAATCTGTTTAATGAAGTCAGGAGACAAAAGTTCACTTGTTACCGGAGAACCTTTCAATTGTTCTTTTTTAATGGCCGTGACAATTTGTCCACGAAGGCCAAGAATCCCTGTCAGGATTCCCAGGACAACCAAAAGCGGCAGGAATTTCAACACAGACTCAGAATAATTATCTTTCACAAAAGATTCAAGAAGGGAAAATGACTTTGCAGCGCGTAGGGGATTTGAACCCCTGATTTGCTGGATGAGAACCAGCTGTCCTGGGCCACTAGACGAACGCGCCGGGTCAAACGCGGCTGGCACGTTTGACGTGCCGCCAAGCAACCTAATTTTACCTTTCGGCCATTGACAAAGCAAGAAAAAATGATACAATACCTATCGCCACGAACAAAGCTGACTACTAGCAAGCTCCCAAGATAGGATCGTGACACAAGCAAGCAGCTTTCTGGAAGAACAGGAAGCTCTTTTTTTGATCATGAAAAAAGACGGGATTCTTTTAACCCAAGATGGGCATAACGCCCTCAAAAAAGAGCTTGAAGACTTAAAGTCGAACAAGCTTCCTGAGGTCATTGCTCGCGTGGCCAAAGCCCGTGAGGATGGCGACCTTTCCGAAAACAGCGCCTACCAGTTTGGCAAACAGGAACAGGAATTCCTTGAAGGCCGCATTGAAGAGTTGGAGGAAATTCTCAAAACCGCGACTATGGTGTCCGAAACTAAGTCCAGTGGCAAAAAGACTTCGGTAGATGTCGGCTGCAAAGTCACCTTGTTTGTCGGCGGGAAACGCCAGGTCTTTTTTGTGGTGGGCGATTGGGAAGCAAGTCCTAAAGACGCTAAAATTTCCGGCAGTTCTCCTTTGGGCAAAGCGCTTTTGGGCAAAAAGATCGGGGAAAAAGCCGAAGTCGAGGCTCCTGCCGGAAAAGTGATTTATTCAATTCTTGATATTGAATAAATCATCCTGAGTGAGCAAAGCGAGTCGAAGGATCTCTCCATTCTGGATATCGCATAACAAACAAGTAACTAAGCAGTAACTAGTTGTAACTAAAAGTAACTTTGTTGGGGGAGCGCGTAAGCGCTCTTTTTTGTTTCCTCGCCATTGCTAATTTATCATTTATCATTAATAATTGAGGTGTATGGCCGAGCCGATTGAAAATCTCCGTAATATCCGTCTGGAAAAACTGGAGAAAATCAAAAAGTTGGGGGTTAATCCTTTTCCTCCGACTGTCAAAAGAGAACAAAACATTTCCCAGGTAGGAAAGTCCGGCCAACAAATTTCAATTGCCGGTCGGGTTATGGGTATGCGGGGCCATGGGAAAATCGTTTTTATGGATTTGGCAGACGAAAGCGGAAAGATTCAGATTGTTTTCAAGTCGGATCTTATCGGTCCGGAGAAGCTCTCTCTGTTAGAACTTGTTGATATTGCTGACTTTCTCGCCGTTCAGGGCGAGGTTGGCGAAACTGAGTCAAAAGAAAAATCAATTTTTGCTTCCGATTTCCAGATTATTACCAAAACTCTTTTGCCACTGCCTAGCACTTGGTTCGGGCTAAAAGACGTTGAGGAAAGATACCGTCGACGTTATTTGGACATGCTCCTCAACCCACCGGTTAAAAAAACACTTGAAGTTAGGGGAAAAATAATTCAAGCTGTTCGTGAATTTTTAACCGGTCACAATTTTGTCGAGGTAGAAACTCCGACTCTTCAGCCTGTTTACGGCGGCGGTTTCGCCAGGCCGTTTATCACCCACCATAATGCCCTGGATGCCGATTTCTATCTGCGCATTTCTGACGAAATGTATCTGAAGCGATTAATTATTGGTGGTTTCGAGAATGTTTTTGAAATTACAAAAGTTTTCCGTAACGAGGGAGTGGATATGGATCACAACCCGGAATTCACCATGTTTGAGGCAATGGTTGCTTATAAAGACTATCAATATGGCATGGACCTGATTGAAGAAATCATTGAGTTCACTGCCAAAAAAGTTTTAGGGGAAACGGAATTTAGTTATCAGGGGACTAAGATGAGCGTCGCCCGGCCGTGGCCGCGCTATCGTGTAACCGAAGCCATCGAAAAATTTGCCGATCTTAAGCCGCTTTCTTGGGATACTCTCCAACAAGCCAGAGACGCTGTTGCTCAAACAAAAGCGGCGAAAGAAAAAGCTAAAGAGTTTTCACAAATAAAAACCATTGGGGAAATGATCGCCTTTGCTTTTGAGGAGTTGGTCGAAGAAAAACTTTTTGTTCCAACCATGATCTACGATTACCCGGTGGAGGTCTCACCTTTGGCCAAAAAATGCCCCGATTCCAGATTTACTCAGCGTTTCGAGATGTTCGCTTTTGGATCGGAGTTGGGTAATAACTACACCGAACTC
>CAZRUW010000068.1:0-5203 GCA_964603445.1 uncultured Gammaproteobacteria bacterium
ATCAGGACCAGTTTGGGAAAGTTGTATTCTTTAACTCCGCCCAGGACTTCCAACTTTTCAAACTGTTTCCGGGAGAGTTCTTTTTCCAAAACCACTGAGAGCACTTTATGGTCCGCAAATTTTCTCACAATTTCTGACAGCTCTCCATCGAAAAGCACCTTGCCTTTGTCAATGATGATTATGCGCTTGCAGAGTTCTTTAACATCGTCCATGTAGTGACTGGTTAAGATTATTGTTGATCTGTATTTCAGGTTGTAGACTTTGATGAAGTCGCGCATTTTTTTCTGGGCCACCACATCCAGACCAATCGTCGGCTCGTCTAGGAATAGGACTTTAGGACTGTGGATTAAGGCCGCAATCAGCTCCATTTTCATCCTCTCCCCCAACGAGAGTTTCCGGACTTGAACTTTAAGAAGATCTTTGACATCTAGAAGAGAAGATAGTTCTTCGAGAGTTTCGTTATACTTTTCGTCAGGGACTTCATAGATTTCCTTGTTGAGAATAAAGCTCTCAATGGCCGGTAAATCCCACCAGAGCTGGTTTTTCTGGCCCATAACCAGGGCAAACTGTTTTTGGAATTCCGGCTGGCGTTTCCAGGGAGTGTAACCCAGGACGGAGACTTCTCCTTTGGTTGGGTAAAGCAGTCCGGATAGCGTCTTTAGTGTCGTTGTCTTCCCGGCCCCGTTTGGGCCAATAAATCCCACCAGTTCTCCCTCATTGATTTCAAAAGAAACATCATCCACCGCTTTGACGTTGTAGTATTTCCGGTTAAAAAGACTTTTGAAGGAACCGGCCAACCCAGGCTCCTTTTGATGAACCTGATAGTATTTGGAAAGGTGGGAAACAATTATGGCGGGCATATTTTGTTATTCCGGGTTTAACATGGAATCTATACAAATTATCGACTAGTTAATTTCATTTTTCAAGAACTGGCGGAGGAATAGGTCTTGAGATTTTCTTGAAAGAGGCGGCGGGATAGAACAAACAGTGTAACTGCGTAAACAGCCGCCACCAAAAAATAGGTTGGGTTAAACTGGCCAAAAAGGGTTTGGGCCGGAACTGTGGAAATCAACCCAACCGGAATAACAAACATGAACGCAAAATGAAAGGCCCCTTTAAAGACGGTGGCCGGATAGCGGCCGAGCCATTGAATGTTCCAGTAAAAGTATTCTATGTAGTTGACGTTTGTTGATTTAAAAGCCAGGCAGAGCATAAGAACCACGGCCGAGTACATAATAGTCATAGCCAGAAAAAGAGTAGAAATAAAAAGGATGATATTTAAAGCTGAAAAAGCAACGAGGTGAGAAGCCCCGTAGGCCATAAGCAGCGTTCCGGTGAGAAGGGACATTGAGTCCGAGATATCGATCCAGGGAACAGAAACCAAAAATTGGGTGTCGATAGGCTTTACTAGTTTCCAATCAAGTTCTCCCTGACGGATCATCTTCGCAAACCGGTACATCATCGGATAGAAAGTTAATCCCCCAAGGGCGAGAGTTAATTCCATAAAGCCCAAAAGAACCAGCACCTGGTAAATATTCCAGCCGCCAATCGAACTGGTCCGCAAAAATATTATTCGGAAAAAAGATATGTTGATGAAAAGCTCAAAAACATGGACCAGCGTCCAGAGAAAAAAGTCAAAGCGGTCATTAAGAATGATCATCAAACTGTTGCGAAAAATGAAAAGATAAACCCGAAAATAATGAATGAAGGTTTTCATATTCCCACCGCCTCCAGTTGTTTTTGTCCTGTTTTCCAAACAAGAAGGCTTAGTAAATAAAGGATTGTGATCCAAAATATTTCCATCGCAAGACCACTTAGTATTTCGGGCAAAATTAATTTATTCATGAATATTTGCACCGGAAAGAAAATAAAATAACGAAAGGGTAAGAAATTGGAGAGAAAGATAATTGACGGCGGCAACAGCTCAAGAGGAATAATGCGACCGGAAACCAAAGAGGATCCGATGGAAACTATAGACGCGAGGCCAAAGATGTGTTTAGTCCAAAAGGCAAACAGGCCAACAGCAAAATAAATTAAGTAGTTTCCAAGGATAGAAAGAAACAAGGCGACAAAAAATAAAATTAGGTCTGAAGCACTGGAAGAAAAAGACAAACCAAGAAATCTTAGACTGATGAAAATTAGTATTCCCACAGATAATTTTAAAAGGCTGTGAGGAAAAGTGGCTGTGAATTTCAACCACATGTAACTGACGGGCTTTAGCAGAAATGGGTTGATATCACCGTCCCTGATGTCAGTGGCAACATTGTGGGCGTCAAAGCCGGCGGCAGCACCGATCACGGAAACCAACAAAAAATAGATCACTAAATTGGAGATAAAGTTGCCTAAGATATCCAGGCTGAGACTGAGCCGATATTCGGCCAGGCTTTGGAGGGAATTGGAAAAATTGTAAAAATATTTACGCATGAATTAATTGTACAGTTTTCCTATGACAAACGACAGAAATAAGGCTAGAATATCAGTTAAGATGAAAGTTTCGGAAGTTTACAAAAAGTTTGGGATTCCTCCTAACCTCCAGGAACATATGCTGCGGGTTTACAGCTTGGTTGAATTCCTTTAGCCTCGCAGGGTCTCTCCCTGTGAGGCAGGACACTAGGAACTGGCTGATAAATAGCGGTGAAGGGTTTACCCTGAAAAATTACGAACTGGCAGATGTGTAATTTTTCAGGGCAAAATTCCAAAACCACTGGGAAATTAAACTGCTGGAAATTGCCAAAAAAACCGCTGCCAGAAAATAGACTGGTTCCAGCTTTCCCAGAAAAGCCTGAACAGGAAAGGTGGCCACATAGGCCACCGGCACAAAAAAAGTTAAGAAAATCCCCAGCTGATCTTTATATATTTGCGTGGGGAACCGGCCAAGATCAAGAAGATTGTGAAACAAATCTTCATAATTATGAACATTGATAAGCCAAAAACTAAAAATGGCCAGGATAAAAAAGACGTTGTAAAAAATTACCAGACCGAGAAACAGAACCAGCAGGAAAGCCGCGAGAGAAAGCCAAGTTATAATGAGATGCCCTTGCAAAATCACAGCAGCGATGTATCCGATCAAGACAGCCGTCCGCAAGAATTGATCAAATTCGACCTTTTTAGTGGAAACCAGAAACCTGTGATCTACCGGTTTAATTAAGTAGAAATCCAGATCCCCTTTCCTGACAAGTTCATAAAATGTGGTTAGATTGGGAAACACAAAATACCATAACAGGCCCACGAAGAGAGCCTGGACTGCGGCTAAAAGCAACGTTTCGTTTTTTGTCCAGCCGGCGATACTTTCCACCTGACCAAAAATCAATTCCACTGAAAGCACGAAGATGCCGGCCCACATGGTGCTGGAAACGGCCCAGATCAAAAAGTTAACCCGGTATTCCAGAGCATAGGCCAAACCGAAACGGGCAAAAGACAGAAAAAGCCGCAAATACCGTTTCATAAATTAACCTCCCCAAGAACTATAAACCTTGACACCCTTTTGCCACATAATCCGATAGATCCAGGTTAAGAAAACCACCCAAAATGTGCCAATGAAAAAACCGGTGACTGTTTCGATATTCGTGAGCTTTCCGAAATATATTTCCAGCGGAAAGGAAAACATATACCTGAACGGGAGAAGCTTAACCACGGTTTGATACCCAACGGGGATAAAGGAAATCGGTAAAAGTGATCCTCCCAAAATGGTTAAGAACCCCCAGTAAAGATTATCAATCATGCTTGTCTCTGTAAGCCAAAAAGTGGAAAGGCCAATACACAAGCTGGATGTATAAACAACGAAAATAGATATAACTGTTGAAAGGGAAACAAGAGTCAGTCTGAAAACGTCAGTTTCCAACACGAAATATTGCTGAAAAATCTTGACCAAAACGGCAAAAAGGACCAAACCCACCAGAGAAGAGATGACATGCCAGGAAATCTCAGCAGCAAAAACCCGAAAATACATGGATACCGGCTTAAGAAGGACCTGACCAATAATTGCTCCGTCTTTAATCTCCTGTTTAATCCAGCTGAAGGGAAACCAGCCAACAATTCGCCAAAGAAGAAGAGTGAGCAAATAGTAGGTGATTAAACTGTTTTTGCTGTAGGAGGCAATTTGCCCGGAAGAGTTGGCCGACAGCCACACAAAGGAAATGGCAACAAAATTGAAAATGCCGCCGAGAATCCAGATGGCCATGGCCCCCCGGTAGGCAACTGTATTTAAGAGTCCAATTTTAAACAGGGCCCAATATTTGCGCATTATCCTCATTCTACGATTTTTCGGTGATAAACGACAGGAAAAGCGCTAGAATATAAGGAAATTATGAAAATTGTGGAAGTTTATAAGAAATTTGGAATACCTCCCAACCTCCAGGAACACATGCTCCGTGTTTATGGCTTGGTGGAATTTCTTGAGAAGTATTAGAAGATTGAAGTTCCAGTTGACTGGAATGTTGTCAAATTTGATATGGATAAGTATCCGGAATTTTTGGGTAACGAGCAGAAAAATATTGATTACTGGAAAAGGATCCAGAGAAAGATTATTGAAAAATACGGGACAGATGACCACGATGCAACCAAACTCATACTTGAAGAACTGAACCTTGATAACAAACTAATTGATATCATTTTAAGGAAAAGTTTTGGCAATTCTGTGGAAATCGCAAAATCTGAAAACTGGCCCCTTAAATTATTGTACTACGCGGATTTAAGAACCCTGCCAAATGGTATTGGCACCTTGGAAGAGCGGATCGGGGATGTGGGGGCAAGAATGCCAAAATATACCAGTAGGCCGGATTTCGATGATTTATGCGAAGCAAGTATACCCATCATAAGGTAAACTGTCAGGCGTTTCCCGCATTTCGATGGGTATTATTCATCAAGATTATTGCAAATTAGAAGATGATGAATATAGAGAAATTGAACGTCAGGTGCAAGGTTGTTTAGATTGTCCTGTTTCCGATATAAATAATGAGACGGTAAGAGTTAACCAAGGAGTTTTGTCCCAATTTGACGTTTAGGTTCACAGGGAGAGACCTTGTGAGGCGTAGTGTTACTAAAGGTAGGACTCGAAATCATGCTGAGACAGATCAGCTTGTTTGAGAATTAGATGTGTTCCGAATTAATTAATAGCTGTTTTGGGAAGTTGACACAAGAAGTTTGTTGTTTTTAGTTTGTTGCCAAATGATAATTCCACAAACCAGAAGTAAGTAGAAGAAAT
>CAZRUW010000069.1:0-3315 GCA_964603445.1 uncultured Gammaproteobacteria bacterium
CTTCTAGATTCTGAGTATAAAATTTCTCCTACCGGTGGTTACTTTCCAACACTTCCCCGAATCTTTTTCTGGGCATTTTTTTTGGACGACCTGCCGGTTATTCGGGACTACATTACGTCATATCATCCCAAGGTGACTGCCGTGGACCGAAAACTGAGAACCAATTTGTACTCATCCGATTTTTTTCCTGATTGGGTCACCGGGGCATTTTTTATGGTGAGAAGAAAGGCGATGGAGAAGGTGGGAGTTTTGGATGAAAACATGTTCTTATACGGAGAAGAGTTGGAGTGGTGCATGAGGTTTAAACAGGCAGGATGGCAAATTGGCTATACGCCGACCACAAAAATAGTTCACCTGGAAAGAAGAAGTTCCGGCGGTTTACCGCGGAATGCCGTTTTGGGAGAGTTTAAGGGCTTGAAATATATTTACGGCAAGCACTTTCCCGGTTGGCAGCAGATTATTTTGGGATCCCTTTTGGATTTGGTAGCAGCAATTCGGGTAATTTTCTGGCTGGTCCGGTTGAAACCGCAGATGGCAAAGATTTATTTAGAGGCATTACTTCTGTGACGTATCAATTATCAGACATGATCTCGGTAGTTGTTCCCAACTTTAACGGTGGTGAGAGGCTGGTGAAGAATTTGCCTCGATTATTTGAGCTTCTGAAGAACTCTGGGTTAAAGCATGAGGTAATTGTGGTGGATGATGCGTCTACTGATAACTCTGTAGGGATTGTTGGGACAGCGTTTGCAAGAGGTGGTCTTGCAAATGGCTTTGATACCGCCCGGGTTATCAGGAATGATAGGAATATGGGTTTTGGAATGACGGTGGATCGGGGAATTCGGGAGGCGAAAGGAGAAGTTGTCTTTGTTCTGAACGCGATTGATATGCTGCCGGAGTCGGCGGATTATTTCAAGATAATGCTGACACACTTTGGGTTAAAAAAGAATCATTCTTTGGAAAAGAAGGATTCTTCTAAAGCTTCTAATGTCTTTTCAGTGGGGGCTTTGAAAAAGGACGAAGAGGATCATGGGTGCGGACGAGTATATTTTGAAAAAGGGTTTTTCTTGCACAACAAGTGGGATTATTCTAATACTGGTGGGGGTCCTTCGACTCACTTTGCCCTTCGACGAGCTCAGGGCTCGCTTGCTCAGGACAAGCCGACGAGTAAGGTAGTAAGTTATTCGGCTTGGGCAGATGGCGGTTCTCAGGCGCTGCGCAAAGAATATTATTTGAAAATCGGCGGATTTGATCCCTTGTATAAGTTTTATTGGGAGGATGTGGATTTGGGTTACCGGGCTTGGAAGGCAGGATACGAAATCCATTTTGAGCCGAAAGCAGTTTTAATTCACCAGAAATCGGAGGGGCCGATTGCTAAGTATTATTCCCAGCGGCAAAGGCGGATCATGAATTTGCGCAACCAGATGATTTTTCTGTGGAAAAACGCCGACTGGAAACATTTGTTTTTGGGGCTTGTCTGGTGGCTATACCATGTGGCAGTGGCCATTAAGAACGGAGATGGGGACTTTTTTGTGGCCCATTTTCAGGCCAAGCTGGAGTTTTTTGGAATTTTGGGGGCTCGGTGGAGACAGAAGGAGACCGAAAAGTTATCTGACGATGCGGTTTTAGCTAAGTTTGCGGCGGATAATTAACTGACTTCTTGTGTAAACGGGGTAAATTCTTTAAGTCCCCTTCGTTCAGCCAGAACAAATAGGTGGTATCCTGTGGCCAGATTACCATCCGGAGTAAATGTGGCCCGTGGCCGGTGAGAAGGGTTGGTCGGATCGGGAATTTGTTCACCATTAATGGTAATTGTTGGCTGCTGGTTTTCCGGGAAAGTAATAGTGGTGTTTCCTTGAGGATCAGCGGCGCGTTGCCAAATTTTAGGTAGGCTGTCCGCAGCCAGGTAGTCGGTGGTTAAATCATTAACAGAAATATCAACGGGGTCGGCTCGACCGTTTGGGAACTCGCGCCAGGTAGGGTCAACGCAAACGAGGTGAATTGTGCCCAAGGGGGCTGCTTTTTGCAGGGTTAGGCTGAGGTCTGTGAGGGAGCGAATAACAACCGCGCCAGCTGGGACGCCCGTTTCCTTAAACTTGGCCAGTTGCTCGGTAATTGCAGGAGCGATTCTGGTTTGCTTTGGGTCCAGCAAATCTCCAATTTTGGTCGGGGCAGCTTCAGGTGTGGGGTTAGCACTCATGAGAGTAAGTTGTACCATTCGTGGTCGAGGCATGTCAAGAGGTCGATTTAGGCTGACAATTAGGTTAACTCATTATCGTTCTGATTGACCCAAAAATCTGCCATGGCAGAAGTTTGGATCGATTGACAAATGGTTCCGGTGGGAGTTTGTGGGGGCAGATTAGACGCCAAAATAGGTTCGGAAGGGGCTGTCATTTTCGATTTTTTCGGCAATAATGAGGCGGACTTCGCCTTCAACGTCGAGATAGGATCTTAAAAACTCGATTTGTTGCTCGCAGGGATAGGCATGCAGGTAAAGACTTTCCTGAAGGGGATAGAAGCCGGCTCCTTTGAGAATTCCCTGCAGTCGGTCGCGAAGGACCTTCCGGCCGCTCCAAATGTCATAGGCAACCAAGCGCCACTTGCCGTCCCAACGGTTGGGTTTTTCGATGGTGAGCGATTCGACGGCAAACTGGAGGACTTTTTTGCGGCCTTTCTCTGTTATTTCGACGATAGCGTAATCTTTTTCTTCCTTAATAGTGACAACTTTTTCTCTTGCGAGGCGACCGATGGTTTGGCGCAGATATTTTTTATTAAACATTTTCCAATCTTCCCAGTCGGATTTTTCGGGCAGGAAAGTACGGAATAATCTAGCTGTTCCCGGCATGGCTATGGCTGTGGCTAGAGCAGCACCACCAGCCAAGAGGAGGAGGATCTTCTTTAACTTTTCATTTCTCTCCTCAGTTGTCTTCTTTGTTTGTTGGTCAAGGAGGAATTTTATTAGTTCTTGTGAGAGTTTAGCTTCGCTTTCCATTGACTTAATTTTATGCCATGGCAGGAGATTGAGTCAATAGGTTTTTGAGGTTGGGAAGGTTGAGAAGGAGGTTAGAATGGAAAGATGTCTTGATCAAAGAAACGATGTCCTGATTGGGAGCAGGTGTCAACAGAGAAGGAAGTGATAAGGGGGAGATCTTTAGTTTCTGAGTTCTCCCCTTTTTCCCAGAAAAAAATCCCAAACTCCTCTTTTTTGGGCCGGGCGGCCGGAAAATATTAATCTAATAGCTTCACGAAGGAGAGCGAGTTTTGTGCGTGGGGGAGCGTAGCGAAGGCCGAAGATCAGGCGGTTGCGGGCAATGTAGT
>CAZRUW010000070.1:0-2782 GCA_964603445.1 uncultured Gammaproteobacteria bacterium
GGCCAAAAGCGAGTCAGATATCCTGGAAAGCATTAAAAGATATAAGCAAGGTGCCATTAAACAGAAACGGATGATTCTGCCCCAAGCTGATCTGATCGCCCAGGAAATCATTGACTACCTGAACTCCAAGCCGGGCTCAAAAATAGGCCGAGTTGACAAACTGGGCAGTCTCAGAAGACAAGTGGCCACCATTGGGGACATAGATCTGGCCGTGGCAACAAAAGATACCCCCAGTGTCATCGAGACCTTCATAGCATACCCCAAAAAGGTCAGTTTAATTGAAAGGGGACCGACCGGGGCTTCAATTCTTTTAGCTTCCGGGCGTCAAGCTGATCTGCGGGTGTCTAAACCCGAGGAGTATGGCGCTATGCTGCAATATTTCACCGGGTCAAAGTATCACAACATCCGGCTTCGTGATTTTGCCCTGAAAAAAAGCTATTCCCTCAACGAGTATGGGATTTCCCCACTGAGAAAAAGTCAAAAGTCCAGCTCAAAATTAAAAACTCATCAGTTTGCCAGCGAGGAAGAGTTCTATAACTTCCTAGGGCTGGCCTATATCCCCCCTGAACTTCGGGAGGACAACGGGGAAATAGAGGCCGCTCTCCGCTCAGCAGAGGGGAAACTCAACGGGCTTCCCAAACTGGTGGATTTAAAAGATATAAAAGGAGACTTGCAACTCCACTCGAATCTTAATTTGGAAACAAGCCATGACGCAGGGGAAAACAAAATCGAAGAATTACAAGAAGAAGCGAAAAAGTTAGGTTATGATTATATTGGCGTCACAAACCATAATCCAAGCTCTAAACATACCAGAAGCCAAATAATAGCCGAAATAAAAAAACAAACGAACTATATCGAACACTTAAATTCGTCAACAAAAAGTGTTCGAGTACTAAATATGCTCGAAATAGATATATCTCCCGACGGAAATTTGCCAATGCCAGACGAAGCATTAGATCTCCTGGACGGTTTTTTGGTGAGTATCCATTCCAGCTTCACTCTCACCAAGGAAAAAATGACCCAGCGGGTTATTAATGGCCTGTCACACCCGGGAGCGCGGATCCTTGCCCATCCCACCGGAAGACTTCTGGAAGAACGCGAAGGTTACGAACTGGATTGGGACCAAATCTTTGCCTTTTGCCTGAAAAATGACAAAGCCCTGGAAATTAATGCTTTCCCCAACCGTTTGGACCTGCCGGACACTTTGGTTCGTGAAGCGGTCAAAAAGGGGGTCAAACTATCCTTGGGGACCGACGCCCATCGGAAAGAAGATATGCTTCTAATGAAATACGGCGTTTCCGTCGCCCGCCGTGGCTGGGCCCAGAAAAAAGACCTGATCAACACCTGGAATTATGATAGAATAAAAATATGGCTCCGTAAAGGCGGAGCTGAAAGGCGGTGAAATGTATGCTTATTGTTGTTCTTGTTATCCTGGTGGTAATTGCCGTCTTTGCCTGGACTCTTTATAACGGGCTGGTAACCGGAAAGGTGCGGGTTGATGAAGCCTGGAGCCAAATTGATGTCCAGCTGAAACGCCGGGCCGACCTGATCCCAAACCTGGTTGAAACCGTCAAGGGTTACGCCAAACACGAAAAAAGCATCTTTGAAGAAGTAAGCAAAGCGCGGTCAGCACTGATGAATGCCCAGTCTCCTCAGCAAAAATCGGACGCAAATAATCAATTAGCTGCCGCTTTAAAATCCATCCTGGCCGTGGCTGAAGCCTATCCTGAGCTTAAAGCTTCTGAAAATTTTAAGAGCTTACAGGAAGAACTCACGGATACGGAGGATAAGGTTGCCTACAGCCGCCAGTTTTATAATAACGTCGTCATGGACTATAACACCAGTCTGAAAGTTTTTCCGAACGTCATGCTGGCGCCCGTTTTCGGCTTTAAGCCGGCGGAATTCTTTGGAGATGTGAGCGAGGAGGAAAAGAAAGCGGTGAAAGTCCAATTCTAAGTAACTTAAACTCTTTAAGATACTTATGAGTATTTATACCCAGATTTCTGTTAACAAGCAGAAAACATGGCTTGTCATGGCCTTGTTTATTGCCTTTATTACCACCCTGGCTTATGTCTTCGGCAAAGCCAGCGGCTATGGTCTGTCCTGGGCCGGGATAGCCCTGGTAATCTCGGGAATAATCTCCTTAACAAGCTATTACTTTTCCGACTCGATGGTCTTAACCATTTCCGGCGCCAGGCCGGTTTCCCAAAAAGATGATCCGGAACTCTATCATGTCATTGAGAATCTTGCTATAGCAGCCGGACTGCCCAAACCGAAACTCTATCTTGTTGATGATCCCTCCCCCAACGCCTTCGCCACCGGCCGGGATCCGAAGCATGGTGTTGTTTGTGTCACTACCGGCCTTCGCCAAAAACTAAACAGAACGGAATTAGAGGGAGTCATCGCTCACGAAATGTCCCACATTGGAAATTTCGACACCAGGCTAATGGCTATTGTGACTATTCTGGTAGGTTTAGTTGCCTTGCTGGCTGATTGGTTCATGCGCAGTCTCTGGTGGGGCCGGGGAGAAAGGGACAATGAAAACCGCTCCGAAGGTATCTTTGTTCTTGCCGGGATAATCCTGGCCATTTTTTCCCCAATCATTGCCACCCTGATCCAACTGGCCATTTCCCGCCGCCGCGAATTCCTGGCCGATGCCAACGGGGCCTATCTGACCCGCTATCCTGAAGGTCTGGCCAGCGCCCTGGAAAAAATTTCGGCCGACCGCCGTCCCGCGTCTTTTGCCAACAACGCCACCGCCCACCTCTTTATTGTCAACCCC
>CAZRUW010000071.1:0-8071 GCA_964603445.1 uncultured Gammaproteobacteria bacterium
CGGCAACGTCGGCATCGGGACGGTGAGCCCGGGGTATCTTTTAACCGTCAACTCCAGCACTCCGGGCTGTAACGGTTGCACTGCCTGGACAAACTATTCTGATATCCGTCTTAAGGAAAACATTGCCACCTTGTCCGGCGACGTCCTGGATAAGATCATGCAGCTCAATCCAGTTACCTTCAATTACAATGACATCTATTATTCTCAAACCGGCTATACCCGTCCGGCCGGAGCCACCCCCACCTACACCGGTTTTATTGCCCAGCAGCTGCAGCAGATTTTCCCGGAAATGGTGAGTACTGCCGGAAGCGGTTATCTGGACACTAATTTAAGCAACCTGCAGATCTATTTAGTTAAGGGGATACAAGAGCAGCAGGGGGAGATTGCCAGTATTTCCGCCAGTCTTACTGGTCTTTCTTCAGCGGTGACGCCGGGACAGAGCGGGTTTGGGGAGTATATGCGAATGAACGCGAATTATGCAGCGGTTGCGAGCGAATCGGGGACGATTGTCTGCCAGGGAACGGAGGGAGTGGAACCCTGTTTGGCCAGCGAGTCAGAAAAAACGGCGGGCGTAGTTTCAGGCGGTATTGGTTTTATTGGCGGGGAAGCCTCAGCTGATTCAGTCCCGGTCACGTTCATGGGCAGGGTTATGGTTTCGGTGGCGACCAATTCCGCTACCCTGGTCCGAAACGGGGATACTCTCGCAGTGGATCCCTTAAACCCCGGCAAGGCAGCGGTGGCTGTTTCCCGGGGATATGCGATCGGGCGGGCGCTGCAGGACCAACTGCCGGGTCAGGACAAGGTGGCCATGCTGGTACAAATTGGTTATTTTGAAGGCAATTCCTATCTGGCAGACAAATTGTCAGTGGACCAACTGCAGGAACAAGTGGCATCACTAAGCGCCTTAAGTAACTTAGGGAGCTTAAGTAACTTAAATCTCTCCACCTTATCAGCTGAGCTGGCCACGATCAGTGGTAACCTGACTGTCTTGGGACAAACGCAGCTGGGCAACACCAGCATTGGGGGCAGCCTTCAGGTGGGACTTTTGCACTTTGACGATTTGAAAGCGGAGATTTCCGCCATTACCGGTCAAGTGTCAATCAATAGTAATTTAAACATCATGGGAGACGCCACAGTTTCAGGGCAGTTGAAAGTCAAAAAGGGAATTGTCCTTCAGGACACGTTGACCGGGGAGGATTATTGTGTCCGGATAACCGGGGGAGAAATAGTCAGGAAGCAGGGTGATTGCCGATAGTATATATACCCATCATAAGGTGAACTGTCGTGCGTTTCCCGCATTTCGATGGGTATTATTCATCAAGATTATTGCAAATTAGAAGATGATGAATATAGTATAAAGATGATATTGTAGTAGTATGGCCAGATTCGTTCCCGACAGCCGGACCGGCCGGTGGGTGATTATTGCCCCGGCCAGGATAACCAGACCGCATGATAACCAGCCGTTCACGGAGGAAGCGGCGGGGCAGCCCTCCTTTGCCAAAGCCACGGCGGGCAAATGCGTTTTTTGCCCGGGGAATGAATGGCTCAATCCCGGCGAAGTTTTCCGGGTCGGCGGGGCGCCGGGGGATGAGAATTGGCAAATCCGGGTCATTAAAAACAAATTTCCGATAGCGGATCTTCACGAGGTGATTATTCATTCACCAAGCCACGAAAGAGACATTGACGAACTGCCCTTGTCTCAAGCGGAACTTATCCTGACGACTTACCGGCAAAGGTATAACTTCCACATGGCCAACAAGAACGGGACAGTCCTGATCTTTAATAACCATGATGCCCACGCCGGGGCGTCAATTAAACATCCGCATTCACAGTTGGTGGTAATTCCTTCACAGATTACTCTGGAAGCGATTCCCCGGGAACCGACGCAGAATGTGGTTTTGCAAACAAAATATTTCACCGCCTATTGCCCGGATTTTTCCCAGTGGCCCTATGAAATTTGGCTGGCCCCGAGGAATGAGGAACCGGCACCTGGAGAAAGAGACTCCCTGAAGATGGATAAACTTGACGCTCTTGATGCGGAACTCTTGAACTCTCGAAATCAAGATCAAGAGATCAAGGAATCAAGCGGTCAAGTTCAAGAAAATCTCTCTTCCGACTCCAAAAAATCCAGCGCCTTTGGTTCAATTACCGATGCCGAAATTGCTGATTTAGCACCGCTTCTGCAAAAAGTCCTGGCCTTTATTCTCCAAAAATTTTCCCAAGCAGGGGCGATGAAACAAGCGGGGAGCGATCCTGACGTTCCGTATAACTATTATATTTATCATGGAAAAGATTGGTACCTGCGGATTATCCCCCGGCTGGTGCACCGGGCCGGCTTTGAGTTGGGGACAGGGCTTTCCGTGAACATTGTGGATCCGGCCAAAGCGGCGGAAGAATACCGGGCGGGCCTCAGGTAAAACTCCAAGAAATTCAAGATTCCAAGAAGCCAATTCCAATACCCAATATTACCAATCAGCCAATAGCCAATCAGCCAATTGAGTTTTGAAAATTGGAAATTGGTGCTCATTGGAGTTGGGGCTTGGATTTTTGAATGTTTGGTGTCTTGACAGCTGATGCACTATGCATTATAAGAGAATAGTAAACAATAGTTCCATGCCTGATATTGTTCAAAAGCTATCACTTGATAACCTTCCGGATCTGCTGACGGTCAAAGAAGTGGCGCAAATTTTCCGGGTGTCGGTGTTGACTATTAAACGATGGGGAAAAAGAGGAAAGTTGGTGCCTCTCAGGATTAATTCAAGAGGAGATCGCCGGTATAAGAAAGAAGCTGTTTTGTGGTTGTTGGGAATTGAACAAAAGGTATCCTGATTTCTTTTCAAGCTTCTTTCTTGCGGTCCTCCCCTTCGACTACGCTCAGGGTGCGGGCCTAAAAAAAGAAGCGGTACTTTGGCTCCTGGGTATAGAACAGAAAACTTCGTGAAGTTTGGTCAACATTCAAGAATTCCCGTGCTTTCTTGCGCCCGAGCTCTTCACTGGCGTTCAGAGTTCGGGGCTAAAGAAAGAAGCGGTCCTTTGGCTCCTGGGGATAGAGCAGAAAACTTTGTGAAGCTGGTTGATTTGAAAAGAATGATTCTTTTTAAGAATCATTCTTTTTTACTTTGGCTTTGATGCGGGGCTGCTGACCCTGGTTGGTAATTAAACTGTTTGGGACATGGTCAACAATAGGTGTCAGTGAAGGTGCTGATGAATGAGGCATGCTCATAGAGATGGCTTGGCCGACGACTCCTTCCCGACCCAAAACAAGAAAAATTCCGCCCGCATTCATGGCGGTGTCTTTAAGTAAGCCTGCAAACCCTTCGTCATGGTCATTTTTAAAGGTGTGGGGGGATGGTTGGATGGGGAGTCAGAAAACGTGCCGCGTTTCCGCTCCATTCGCAGCTTCCTCTGTTGTAATTTAGTGAGTCCCGTTGTTTTTGTTGTTCTCGCATTTGGGCATCTCTTTGCCAGAACTCAAGTGTTTGTTGTGATGGGACTGCCAGGGTAGGGTCGTAACTGTTGGGATTAAAGTCCTCCCTCCGCGTCTTCATGTTTCATGTCCGCGTCTGAGAGCCGCCCGCCCCCTTGTTCGGCCAAGTTGATCCTCTGCGCAAGATTTCCTCCCGTTATTTCCCCGGTATTTCCATGACCCTTAATCCACCTTTCGTGTGTTTTTAGTTCGCTCATTTTCTTGACATCTATTTTGTGAGCGAAGAACCCCGTTCGTGAGAACGGGGGTGAAAGCTGTTTGGAACTCGCTTCGCGAGCAAAAGAAGATACCACGGACGTAAGTCCGTGGGGATTCATTGTTCTCTGTATGGGTTCCAAGGACGAAGTAACAGGAAACCGGGCCCGCTGAGAGGTTCTCTTAAGGAAAAGAAAAAGTCGCGGTGTTCTATGCCTTTTTGCGTTCAGCTATTTGCTTTCAGTTCCTGGTTGGTCTAAAGAAAGAAGCAGTCTTATGGCTTTTGGGAATTGAACAGAAGGCTTCATAGCATTCAAAAGAATGATTCTTTTTAAGAATCATTCTTTTTTAGAAGTCTCCCGGATCTTCAATAATTAAGTCGGTGAGCTTTTCGGGAGCGGATTCGTTGGGACTTTCCACAAATTGCCGATAGTTCTTGATATAGGCCAATACGATCTCCGGTCTCAACCAGGGGACGATTCTTATGTTGAGAAAAGCTGGATAGGACGAGTAGGGATAATCCTCCAGTTTTTGGTCTTTTCCTAATATTTCCAACGGGTTGCGGTGAACGTAACGACTTAACCACCAGAGATATTCGTCTTGTTCGATGAGAATTCCCCGGTATACTCCCTGGTAAAGATGCCCGACGCGTTCTTTGTTCTTATTCATATATTGTGAGTAACGGATAAGGAGGGATCTCATGAAATGTTCGATGGAACGCTCTCGCAGTTGTTTAAGGAGAAGATGAAAGTGGTTCGGCATGAGGCAAAAGCTGATAAGTTCGATCTCATCTGAGTAGTTTTTGAGAAGATAGGGAGTTCGCATGGCAGCTATTTCGTCTTGGGTAGGGTTGCGGGGAGGGGAGAGATACTCTTTCAGATAATAGAGAAAAACGGCGTAATCCTGTTCGGTAAGGAAAATATTGTTTTTATTTTTGAACTTGTGAATACCGCTAGCGTTAGCTAGCGGATGAAACAAGCTCGAAAAGAATACTCGGCGGAGCCATGTCAGACGTGGCGAAGCCGTATCGTAAGATACCACGAGCGTTAGCTCGTGGAGTTTCATTAACTCCACGGTTGTAAAGGTGATAGTAACCGTTTTCAGCATAGCGTTTAATGACGTTTTTTGCAGCCATGTTTCAAGAATACAAAAAAGAATCATTCTTGTAAAGAATGATTCTTTTTACGAAGTCTTTTCTTTGTCTCCTGTGCAGCGGCCTTTAGCCCCGAGCACGGGTAGTGCTCGGGCGCAAAGCGAGCTAGGAAGTCTGTCACTTAAGTTCAACTGTCGCGCCACTGGCTTCCAATTTTTTCTTGGCTTCCTCTGCTGTCGCTTTTAGGCCCTCACTCCGACGAACGTCGGAGGAGGACCGCAAGGTCATTGTTTCAGTTTACTTTAGCTCAACTGTTGCTCCTGCAGCTTCGAGTTTGGTTTTCGCTTCATTAGCAGTGGCCTTATTCACTCCCACCAACACTTCTTTTGGAGCGGATTCCACCAGGGTCTTGGCTTCAGCCAGGCCCAGAGTGGGAACGACTTCCCGGACGGCTTTAATGGCGCCGATTTTGTTGGCGCCGGCATTGGTCAGGACAACATTGAAAGTTGTTTGCTCTTCTTTTGGTTCTGCCGAACCACCGTCGGCCGCAGCCGGGGCTGCCGCTTGAGCGACAGGCATAGCGGAAACGCCGAATTTCTCTTCCAGAGCTTTGACCAGTTCGGAAAGCTCCAACACGGAGAGTTTTTCCACGTCTTCAATTAATTTAGTTACTTTGTCAGTCATAATTGTTCACCACCTTACAAAATAAGATTTAAGAGATAAGAGAGAAGAGAGAAATAAAAAAACGGATAAAGAGACAAAAGATTTTTGGCTCTTTTGGAAATCTCGTACTTCTTTGTTATCTTTTCTTTCTTATTTCTTCTATTGTCACTGCCAATTTTGCAATGTTGAAGTTGAGCGAGTAAACAAGGTTGGATATGGGTGAGGCGAGTCCGGAAACAACTTGTCCGCGCAAGACTTCCTGGCCGGGCAGTTTGGCAATGGCTTCAATTTCGGTGTCCAGGTAACGGGTTTTGCCGATGAATCCAAACTTGATTTTTGGCAGGTTAAGACTTTTGATCACTTTGGCAAGTTCTTTTAAAGGTAAGATTTCATCCGCGTAGGCAAGAAGAACAGCTGACGGACCGGCGAGATCAGCGGCTTGGAGTTCGTAGTTTGTGGAAGCTGAAGCAATACGAAGCAAACTGTTTTTGGCAACGACAAATTCCGCCTCAATCTTTTTCAGATTCTTGTGAAGCTCTTCCATCTGTTTGTGAGTCAAGCCCCGATAGTCGGTGACAACGACACTTTTGGCCCGATTCAATTTGTCGGCAAGCTGGGTGACGATGGTGATGTTTTTTTGATTGGCCATAAAAAATCTCGCCCGAGGCGAGGATCAGGTCATCAGTCATTGGTCACTGGTCATTGGCCTTTGAGCCATTGACGAATGGCGAATTTACAAACGACAAAACTTCCTCGGCAGGTCTTAGTTGTTTGCCTGCGGTCTTCGGGTTAACTTCGAAGATTCTATACTAATATGTTTCAGGAATCAATGGGAGAATTAATGTTGCCTTCCATTTATGTCGGAACGTATATTCAAACCAACCAATCCTATACTTAATGGTCCAAGAGTAATCTGAGCCAAACCTTCATGGGGTTGGTGCAGAACAAGAATGTCAATTAAGCCCCTGATTATAAACACGCTGCCAAATACAAAACCGGCTTTATAAAGGTCACCTCTGTCGGGCATACGAAGGATTATATCACCCTATAGTTTAAAAGTAAATTTGGGGTTTGGTCCCTTTTTGCAAGTTTTGCAAACAAGTTTTGCAGGAGGTGGTCATGCGAAGCTATAAGAGCATTATACGGTTCTACCTTCAAGAGGTCTCTCCTCTTGAAGCTAGGCTTCGTCCTCGAAATCAATGGCTAGGGGAGCGATAAGCTTTAAATCAAGATTTTGGCTCATGAAACTCAGGTAGGAATTGTTTTTACTTTCCTGATTAAAGTATTCCAGAATTGGCTGGGGGTTAAGCCAGGAAGTTTTTCTGGCGCCGAGATACTCGGGTAATGAATATGGCCACGGACATTTTGCCCAAGCTTTGACAGGGAGGTGAAGTTTTGTGAGAGGATTGAGGTGGATGTATTTTGAGACATAGAGTAACTGCTCATCTGTTGTCACCAGGACCGCCTTGTAGACTCCTTGACAGACCGGGCCGACGCGACGGTATTTTCTGTTGAAGAAGCCTGAGTATCTGGTTTCCAACGAGCTCATAAAACTGTCGATATCGCTATTGTCTGTCTGTTTTATTAAGAGGTGAAAATGGTTTGGGAGGAGGCTGTAGGCGATCAGTTTTACTTTGCCCCAAAAGTTTTTGAGGGATAAGAGTTTGGAGGCTTCATACTTTTCTTTATATCCGGCAGTATTCGAGTTGATGACCGCGGTCAATTCTGACGTCTTTTTGGGTGAAAGATAGACCTTCAGGTAGGACAGGAAAACCGCGAAGTCTGCTTCCTCCAGGAAGATGTCGTTTCTGGCCACGCCGCGATTATAGATGTGGTAGAAACTGGCGGGTGAGTAGATTTTGAGACTATTTCTAGCAGGCACTGCTTATAAGTTTGGACTGTTTTCTTAGTTTTGTCAATACCTTCAAGAGGAGAGACCCTTTGAAGCCCCCTTTGAAGCTACTTGAAGCTATGGGAGGAACTTAATGGAGGGACCCATGGTGGCCTTTAAGTACACAGAGATGATTTTGTCTTTGCTGATGGATTTGACGAGCGCTGCCAGGTTTTCTTCGAGTTTATTATTTTCGAAGCTGACTTTGCCGATAGTGGCATGGATAATAGGGAAGTCAGACTGAGTTTTCCATTGGACGCTCGAGGAGAGGGTTTTCACTAATTCCGACGGATTTTCGCTAATGGTATTCGTTTTGGGGTTAGGCATGAGGCCTTTGGGTCCCAGGATCTTGGCTACTTTGGCCAGTTTGGGCATCATGGAAGGCTCAGCGACGAGAACGTCAAAGTCGATTGGGGAACCGGCGGCAAGGGAGTTAATTAAGTCGTCGGTGGCGACAGTTACATGGGTTTGTTTGCCGGTGCCGTGAGGGAGAGAAACGCTGCCGCGAAGATTTTTGTCGGTGAGGTTCAGATGGATTTCCACAGAACCGTCGAAGGAGGAGTAGCTGGTTTTTTTAACCAGGTCGACGGCCTCGGAGAGAGAATAGGTATTTTTAGGGTCAACGAGCAGTTTTGCGGCTTGGTGTTTTTTCCCGCTGGCAAAAACATACCGGCCCCCGACCTTTTTTGCCTTGGGTTTCTTGTTAGATTTGTCAGACGACTCAGATGGTCGGGTAGTCAGA
>CAZRUW010000072.1:0-6973 GCA_964603445.1 uncultured Gammaproteobacteria bacterium
GTCCAAACTGGTTGTGGTGCTACACTAAAATTGTGGCAAAACCAACGGATAATACCGAGGGAAGTTTGACAAAAGAACAAAAGGAAATCCTGGTAGGCGTACTTCTTGGCGATGGTGCGATGCGGAAGAAAAGGCAGGCACTATTAGAGATGAAACTCCACGGAAAGCCCGTGGTTTCTGGCGAAACGGCTTCGCTACGTCAGACGTGGCTTCGCCGGAGCAAAGCTCCTTTTCGAGCTTGTTCATTCCTGACCGGACAGTTAGAGTATTCACAAATTCCAAAATAAACCTTAATTTGTCTCTTGCCACAATTAACCAATGAGCGCCCAATTTCTGACAATCGATTCACTATGTTTATGGGACGGAATGTTCCAGACCCGAGTGCTCCGCTTTTACTTTGAAGCTAAAGATCCTGTCAAAATTCCTGCCTTTTCCAAATCGGTGGCCTTTCTCACCGTTAAGTTTGGCCCCTGCCCTTTAAAAACGAGGTAAACATCAACCGTCTCTTTGTTTCTGGCATCAGGATACAAATAATAATACTCGCTTTGCCCCGGTACTTTTCTCAAAACCGGGGCCGGCATCATTTCGTTTGGGGCAAGAATAATTTCCAGAGGATTGCCGACGACTGTTTTAACTGCGCCAACAGCGAAACTGGCTTCAATAATTCGTGAAGGTGTCTGAATCGAACCCATAATCATCCTTCCCGGAACATGGGCTATTTCCCTTGGTTCGCCGATTGGAGCCTGGTCATTTTGTGACACTAAAACCTCCGGTCCCATGCCAGATTTGCTTATTCCCCATCCAGCCACTGTTCCGTCTTTGTTGAACCAGACATCCACAAGGTCAACAACCGTTTTCACCCGGTACTGGTTTTCCCATTGTTTCTGGGCCGCGTCGGCCTCATCTTGTTTCCCTGCCTTCCACAATTTTTCCAGCCTTGCGGTTTGGGCCAATTCTTCTTGGGGTGCCGGCAACCGGCGTTGATAGATCGTGATTGGCGCCGTGCCGTCTTTTCCCGCCGGCACCCGAAAAAGATTTGTGCCGGCCACCGGTTCGGCAATCACTACCGGATTTTTGGCATCATCCTGATAAACTGCCACTCCCCTTGGTTTCAATTCCATCGACCCCGGTCCTTCCCTTGTCCAGTAATAATCAAATTGAAAAACCGGAACAGTATTCAAATTATTGGATCGGACATCCGCTCCTGTCCAGAGGAAATCTTCCGGGTGTTTGGGATCCTTCAGGGTCGGGTCCTGACTCAACTGGATTAAGCCCGCTTTCCGGTCAAAATAGGCAAACCGAGCCAGGGCAAAATTCCCGTCCTTTTGGGGGAACGTTCCCATAACCCAATACGCGTTTGGATTCTGACTGTCAACCATGTAGCGGAAAGCATTTGGAGTGAATCGGTGTTGGACGCCGCCATACCAGATTGTCACTTCGGACATTGGAAATTCCGGAAAGCCCTCGGGTGGTTGACTGGAAATGACAATGTCCTTTCCCGAAATGTCCCGGCCGGTGATCACGTCCGGTGCCGACCAGGTAACTGGCGACACTTCCACCCGGGTAAGTTTCTCCACCCGGTCAATATTTTGTTGGCCGTAGGTCTTGACGGTGTAGAACCTTGATTCCAACCTTCGGCCGGCGTGGTCATAATAAACCGGTTGGCCCAGGTTGTCAGTGCGTTCATAAACGGCCCAATTAACCGGATCAAAAACATTGGCAGAGGAAGTGTTCAGCCGGCACGGGCGGCCATCACACGAAATTATTTTTGGGGTGCCTTGAGGCAGCAGCCACTTTCCCACCAAATTATGCAAGCCGATTGCTAAAACGGGTTCTTGATGAACACTTTCTAAATGGGATTCGGCCGTCGGTCGGGCAGTTGTCTCTTCCGGTTGGATATCCTTCAGGTCAACTTTTGGTACCGGAGCCACCCAATTCAAAACTGCCACCGTCGCATAGTTTGTCCCCATAACAAATTGATTAAGAATCCCCTTGGCCATTTCCTGGGAAGAATGGTACTGCGGCAGGTTTAAAGCCGAGTTAATCCGGCCAATGACGCCGCCGACTGCGGCTGTCATTCCCAAAGCGGCCGTGACGTAGGCGGCAAGGACGGCTCCTTTAAAAACCTTTTCATTGCGCAGGATTCGTCTAGCAAAAGTTAAAAGTTGTTCCGGTTGGTAAACCCGGCCAAACATCCGGTGCATTTCCGCCGTCATCCCCGCCGGCCTGACCGGCGAAAAAATTTGGGGAATAATTCCCTGATGGAGTAAGGCAAAATTTTCTTCCGTATAGGCACTGTTGGCCAGCATTCGCAATGTGGGGGGCATATAACCTTTACCCAGGAGCCGGATTCTCTCCAGGCTGTAACGAAGCTTAATCAGGTTGTTTCTTCGACGAATTTCCGGTCGGGTATAGAAAGCCCTGGCTTGCTTCTCCGGGTGCACGAACTCTTTGTCTATCAGCACTTCCCAAGATTGCAACAAAGCCCGGCGGTTAATCATCTTTGCACTGTCGGCGAACAACGACGGAAATATTCCCTGGAGCAGTCCCCAGGCCTTTTGAGTTTCTTTTTCCCGTTCGGATCCAAGGTCCTCAATTGTCAGGCCAGTTTCCTTAAAAATTCGGGGAATGGCCATTCGAGCTTCAGCCGGATCGGCAGCCGCTGACTGGTAGTGCTCCATGCGCTCGTTGACAAGATTCTCCGCCAGTCCGGGCGGCTTTTCTTCTTGGGGCAAAGGGGGAGACACGATCCAGTTAGGGATATCCGTTTCCTTGAATAGCAGCCTGGTTTGTTGGTCAGTCAGCAGACCGAACCGGTACAAGGTCTTGAAATACAGGGCCGAGTCTGTCTTATAGTCTTCAACTTTCTGCCGCCAAAATTTTTGTTCCTCTTTATCAGCCGGAGGTTTCAGTTGGCCACTGCCCAGATTATGCTGGAACGTTAAATAGCCATGAACCTCCTTTCGGACCGTTGCCCTGAGCTGTTCCGACTTCAGGCGGGGAAACTTACCCAAAACTATCTCCCGGACTTCTTTGATGCGCTCAAGCTGAGCCGGATCAAATTGCCCCATCTCATCAGGACCGGAGAGTTTTTCCGGACTATATCCCTCGCTCTCCGCGTAGAGTTTTACCTCCTCCCAACTCAGATCCTTGCTGGATTGTCTGTCCGGAACCACAATAGCCACCGGCGGCAAAGGCATTCTTTCAGGAGGAAATAGAGGCTCCGGAAACGTTCGGGGCGGACCGGCCGGAAGCTGGGTTTCCACTCCCGGAAGCAAACTCCCAGATCTAATGACGTCAGGAGAATGGGCTGGAGTCGAAGCGCGGAAAGGTCTCGCTCCCTTTACTCCCTGAAATAAGTCTTTCAAACCACCCGGAAGAGTCATAAATTAAGTGTATCACTCCCAAGGGAAAACAGCCCTTTACAAAACCACAATTCCTGCTTAAACTGGTCGTAATGAAGAAAAAATCCCGCAAACCCCTGGTGTCCAAGGGTTTGGCCGTTTCCTTTGACGAAACGGAGTTCCTGCTCCTGGTTTTTGTAGCCTTAGTTCTGGTCATTGTTGTTGGACTGCAAACCCACACTCTGCCCAAATTTCTGACTGACTCTCTTATTCTTGGTGCCTCCACTATCCGTTAAAACTCTCCACGACAATTATTTTTGAACTTGTGAATACCGCTAGCGTTAGCTAGCGGATGAAACAAGCTCGAAAAGAATACTTTGCGAAGCCACGTCAGACGTGGCGAAGCCGTATCGTAAGATACCACGAGCGTTAGCTCGTGGAGTTTCATTCGCAATTCGTATATTTGTATATTCGATTATTATTTGTATATTAGAGATTACTCCATATGATGTTAAAGAAGCTTTTTTTCACCTCGGCTGCCATTTTTTTCTTCACTCTCTACTTTCATAATATTATTGAATTTGATCAGGATCTGGGCCGGCATCTGATTAGTGGTCATATAATTTGGCAAACACACCAAGTACCGTTGGTCAATCTTTTTTCCTACACCTACCCGAATTTTCCTTTCATCAACACCCATTGGCTTTCTGAAGTATTTTTCTACCTTTTCTCCAACCAGTGGGGGATTGTCTCACTGGTCTATCTCAAAACTGCTGTCATGGTTGCCGCTTTGTCCTTGACACTGGTTACTGCCTACAAATATTCCAAAAATATTGCAGCGACAGCAGTGGCTTTTGCCCTTTTTGCTCCGGTTCTTCTCGAACGGACAGAAATTCGACCCGAAATCTTCTCCTATCTTTGTGTTTCCATATTTATGGCCTTTTTATGCTCCATGACAGGGTCCAACCCTGCAAAGGGCCTAATATGGCGCTGGATTTTAATTCTCCCATTAATAGAAATTGTCTGGGTTAACAGCCACATCTATTTTATTCTTGGACCCATTTTAATGACGATACTTTTAATCCAAAAGCTGATTGAGAATTTTCTTACTACCAAAAACTTTCGTATCACCATTCTAAACACTAAACACTACCTACTTATTACCATTTTAGTTTGTCTGGCTAGTTTAATTAATCCCAACGGTCTTTCCGGAGCCCTCTATCCCTTCCGGGTTTTTGACAACTATGGCTATTCGATTGTGGAGAACCAAAACATTTTCTTTCTCAAAGATGCCATTTTCGATCCGAACATTTTCTATTTCGAAATCGCAGCCGCCCTTTTTCTACTTAGTTACCTAGTTACTACCAATTACAATAAGTTACCCGTCTTTCGTCTCCTGCTCGGCTCCTTAATCATTCTCCCCATTATTCACATCCGCAGTTTCCCCTTGCTTTTTCTCATCGAACTTCCCATTTTTGCTTTCAATCTGTCCAACTTGAGGCCAATCCTTTCCGTTTTCACAAGAATGATTCTTAAAAAGAATCATTCTTTTTTAGAATTAACCCTAGTTACTACTGTCATAGCCTTAACTTTACTTCGCGCCTGGCGCCTTGCCGGCAACCAATACTATCTTTCCCTGGATTCCCATAAACGTTTCGGAACTGGTCTGGCCGAGTCCGGCAGGGGAGCCGTTGATTTTGTTTTGAAAAATAACCTCCATGGACCGCTTTTCAACAACTTCGACATGGGAAGTTACCTGGACTTTCGCCTCTATCCGAAAGAAAAAGTCTTTGTTGACGGCCGCCCTGAAGCCTACCCTAAAGAGTTCTTCCGGAATCTCTATATCCCCATGGAAGCAACAGCCGAAAATTTTGCCGCGGTTGACAAAATCTACAAGTTCAATTTAATAATTGTCTCCCACACTGACGCCACTCCCTGGGCCGAAAACTTCATGCAAAACATCACTCACAACCGGGACTATACCCTGGTCTACCTTGACAGCTACGCCGCCGTTTTTGTTAAAAGCAGGACCTTTCCAAAAGTCGCCCGGCAATTTGCCATTAATCAATCATCTCTAGCAAGAGGCTTAACAAGCGGCCAATGGCCAGTGACTGCCGACAGTAGTTCTTTACTGTCTTTGGGCCGGGTCACCAACCTTTTTGGCTGGGCGGGGGAGTCTCAGAAGTTTTTTGAGAAAGCCTACGCCCTCAATCCTCACTCTCCCGAAGCGCTCCGGGATTTGGGTACAATCTATTCCCAACAACCGGCGACTTTCTTTCTCGGCCGGCAATATTTGGCCGAATATCAGCAAAAGTCCAACTTGATTTTGTTTTAAAACCGGAAGTATAGTTAAGTGATGGAAGAAAACCAAAATCAGACTCCCCAGACTCCCCAGACAACGCCGGCTTCTCAAGTTTCCCCGGAGGATCTGGGTGACATGATTAACGACCCCACCAAACCTCGGGTCCGGGATCTTTACGGTTGGAGATCCCTCAACCGTGCCGTCAAAACCTATTCCAAGGAAGTTTTTTCCACGCTTGGGGCCATTGCCCTTCTGGTTTCGGTAATCCTGGCTTTTTTTCAGGAATGGCTGGCCATTTTTGTCACCTGGGCCACCTTTTTTCTCTTTTGGCAGATCAACCGTTTTCCTCCGGAGGAAGTGGATCACAAAATTACCACTGAGGGAATTGTTTCCATGAAACACTCTTACATCTGGGCGGAACTGGGACCGTTCTGGTTTACCGAAAAGGAAAAAGAAGACACTTTGCATGTGGCTCACGGCAACGTCTTTGGGGAGTTAACCATGATTATTGATAAGGCTGACCAGGAAAAAATCAGAAATCTCCTGGCGGCCTATCTGCCCTGCATTGAAGTTCCGGAAAAATCCGCCGTGGAAAAGTTCTCCGACTGGTTTGCCCGGAAATTTCCTCTTGAACCCGCTAAAACCTCAACCCCTCCTCCCGCCAATCCGCCATCAACTCCGCAACCACCGTCACCAAAACCAGCGTCTCCTTCTGTAACACCGTCTTCTTCGCCAGTGGCGCCAACACCGCCAACATCAATTACTGGAATACCGCCATTCTCACCCCCAAAAGGTCCCCCGGCTACTTCTTGAATCCTATAGTAAATTAAGGGATAATAAACTATGCTCACTAAAGAGGATGTTGAGAATGTTTTTGAGTGGTATAGCCATGGTAAACAGCCCTACCCGGGAGTTTTTGCTTGGGATTTTGGACATGAAGCCAGAGGTCCTGTTGCCATAGCCGCGGCTAGTTTAGCCCAGGCTGATTTAATGCGGGGGCGGGTTACCGACGGCCTCCAAAGCAAAACTCTTCCGTTGCCCCATGCCCAAGTAGCCGCGAAAGTTGACGTTATCCGCTATTGCCGCTTCCGGATGTTGCTTGCTGAACACCGAATAATCAGCGACGCTCCCTCATGGAAATTCCAGCGACATATTACGAATACTTGTTGTTATTTTGCCAATCTGAATCAAGCGGGGATCCTGGGAGAGGAAGAAAAGAGACTTCTCTATGTTTATGGCCAAGTTCCCGGCAGGTATAGCTAATGAAAAACAAAATGTCACCTTTTTGCTAAGCTGAATGGGTGATAAAAATTGACCTGTCCGGGGA
>CAZRUW010000073.1:0-5066 GCA_964603445.1 uncultured Gammaproteobacteria bacterium
GTCCGCCAATGGCGGACCACAGCTTTCAGCCGTGGAGTTTCATTCTTATTGTAAAAATCTCCGCATCCAGGCATACCTTAGCTTTAATTAAACCAGGATTCCCTCAATTTTTCAAGTTTCCCCTCTCTTATTGCCTGCTGAATCTCCGCCATCAACTTCATCATAAACTCCACGTTATGGATCGTCGCCAGCCGATAGGCCAAAAGTTCTCTACTTCGGAACAAATGGTGGATATAAGCCCGGCTGTAATTCCGGCAGGCAAAACACGGGCATTTTGGATCAATCGGGCTGTCATCCTCACCAAACACCGCCTTGGTAATGTCAAACGCGAACCTGTCCTTGTTGTAAACGCCTAAAATGTTGTCTTCAAACTTGTCCGACTTTCTTCTCTTTTCTCTCTTATTTCTTATTTTGCAGAGTATGTGTCCCATTCTTCCCAATCTCGTCGGTACCACCGCGTCAAACATATCCATCCCCCGCTCCACCCCCAGAAATATTTCCGGAATCGTCCCGATGCCCAACAAATGCCTTGGTTTTCCGCTGTCCAGATTGGGGTATATCCAGTCCAAAATCTCCGTCATCTTCTTTCTGTTAACCAGTGCTCCCCCAACCGCCACGCCAAAAAAATCACTCTTGTTTACAAATCTTGCCGACTCCACTCTTAAATCCTCAAACGGCCCTCCCTGAACAACCCCAAAAATTTCTTGTTTCCTTCCTCCCACTCCCTTTTTCCTGTCCTGAATCCCACTACCTGGATCTTTTATCTGGTTCTTTCGAAAATAATCGAGCGATCTCATTTCCCACCTGTGCGTCCGCTCCATCGCCATCTTGGTATAGTTATAATCGTGAAGCGGGCTCGTCAGTTCATCCAAAGCCACCACAAAATCCGCCCCGATCTTAACCTGGGCTTCCATGCTTCTCTCCGGCGGGAAAAAATGTACTGTCCCGTCCAGGTGGGACTGAAACGTCGGCCCTTCCTCGTCAATTTTGACAAAACTTGCCTTCACCAACTTCCCCGCTCTAGCTTTAAGAGGTCTCTCCTCTTGAAGCTGACCATACAAATAAAACGGGATAATTTTACCTACCCCGTGCCCGACGCCAAACCCCAGGGAAAAAACCTGAAACCCGCCGGAATCGGTGAAAACCGGCCTGTCCCAATGCATAAACTTGTGGATTCCCCCCAGCTTTCGAATCGTGTCCGCCCCGGGACGCAGATACAAATGATAGGTGCTGGCCAAACAAATCTGACAACCGGTAGCCTCTAAATCTTGTGAGGATAAGGCCTTGACCGAAGCCTGCGTCCCCACCGGCAAAAAGGCCGGCGTTTCTATTATTCCGTGAGGTGTTACCAACCACCCGCATCGAGCCTTTTTATCCGAAGCTGTAATTTCAAATTTAAACACTTTATATCCCAAAAAGGAGGCAACCAAACCTCTACTTTATAACTTCTCCTGAAAGACGAGTCAACAACCCAGCGTCATCATCCCCCGCCACCCGATTCAACCTTTGAAAACCGCACTTAACGCAGAGGTGAACCAAGGTATATTCCCCGCCGCTTTTGATGGTCACCCCCACCGGTTCCATCATCCCCTGACAGGGTGAGACCCTGTCACCGGGGACCCCACCATCCACATGCTTACTCCACAAACAAAACGGGCAGTGATTGCGGTATGACCCACCATACTTGACCGGCCCCACCTCCCTGTGACAATTTTGACAAACAAACCCCTCGTTTCTCGCAATAAATTTGGGCATGAACGTATATCAAATATTTAATATTTTATGTATTTTTGACGCATTTATTGGTTTATTGGTTTATTCGCTTGAGTTCCCCCAACTTCCTTTCCCGCTCGCTTGCCAGTTCCGAAAGCGTTTCCCGATGTTCCGAAATTAAATGCCCAATACTGTTTCCTTCCAACAGAAGCGGTAAAGAAACATGATGGGCCCCCCGTTCATAAAGAGTAATTGCCTCTTTGGTGTCCCCCGCCGTAACGACAACCATTGCCTTCGACTGGGCTTTCTCCACAGCATCCAAAAGGGCTAAATTATCGGTCAAATCCCGGACGGTAGAAACCACCAAACCGGCCTCTTTCAAATGCAACAGTTCCGCCACTTCCGGATCGGAAATATCCCCGTAGAGGCAGGGTACAAAACTGTTCTTAAGATTCTCAATCACTTCCGGATTGAAATCCACCACCAGCAAATTGTCCCCGAAAATGCGCCGGAGCGTCGGCAAGATAACCGTCCCGCTCCGATGGCAACCGACCAAAATAGCATGCTCCTTAAAATCCATCTGCTCATGCGGGAAAAAGCTCACACCCAATGCCCCTTTCCTCTCCACTTTCTTCAGGATATTTTTTATCCTCTCATAAATACCGCGCTTGTAAGTCACTAAAAGCGAGGAAAAAACAAAAGACAAAACAGTGGCAAAAATTACCGACGAAATAAGACTCTTCCCCACCAAACCCAGTCTGCCGCCCAGAACCAAAATGATAAGAGAAAATTCGGAAACGGATGACAGCAGCACCGCTGTTTGAAAGGCCGTATGAACCCGAAAACGAAGCCCGGTTAAAGTCAGAAAAAAGACCAGGGGCTTAATAACTATCGTGTAAACCAAAATTGTTAACACAAAAAGCCATTGCCCGGAGAGGGCCGAAAACGACACTCCCGTCCCCAGATCGATGAAAAAAATCATAATGAAAAAGTCCCGCAATGGCTTGATCCTGCCGGAGATTTGAGTCCGGTAAACCGACTGTGCCAGCGACACGCCCGCCAAAAAAGCCCCCACTCCCAGAGAAAAACCGATCACCAAAGACAAAGAAACAAAGACCAAACACCAGCCAATCCCGGTCAAAAAGAGCAGTTCCGAATTGTCAGCCGTCCACTTAAAAATCGTCGGTAAAACCCGCCGTCCCGAGAAAATCGCTCCCCAGATGAGGAAAACTCCTTTCAAAAACACAACCATCAAAGGTCCCAACCCCACCGCGGTCTGTCCGCTGAAGACCGACAGAAACATCAGTGTTAAAATCGCCAGCAAATCTTCAAGAAGCAAAATCCCCACGGCAATCTTGCCGTGAAGCGATGACAAATCTTTTTCTTCAAGAAGCAGTTTGACCACCAGAACGGTGCTGGAAAAAGACAACGCCAAGGCTACCACCAAAGCCGGCCCTCCAAAAACCCCCTGACGGGCTAAAAAGAAATATAAAACCGCCGTTGTCAACACCACTTGCCCTAAACCCGCCAGCAAGACATTTCTCCCCAGACTGCGAAATTCCCGCAAGTCCAACTCCATCCCGACCAAAAACAGAAGAAAGGCCAAACCAATCTCCGGCAAAATTGCCAAAAACTGCAGTTGCTCCGGCCGTACCAGGTGAAAAGCGGACAACACCACACCGGCCGCTAGATAGGAAACAATTAATGGTTGCCGAAGGTGGCGCATTAAAATCGCCAGCCCCGAGGCCAGCGCGATTACCAGTGCCAGAAGGTAAATCTCAGTCACAATTTAATCTTAAGTCACTTAAGTCACTTAAGCAACCTAAGAACCCGATCAAGGTCTGGCGGAAGCAATGATTTAAATTCCAAAACTTTTTTGGTCATTGGGTGTTCAAACCGCAGAAAAGCAGCATGCAAAAACAGCCTTGGGCAAAACCTCAAGTCCTCACGCAAATTTTTGCGTCCCCCATAAATCGGGTCGGAAACAATTGGATGATTAATATACTTCAGATGAACCCTGATCTGGTGTGTCCTCCCTGTGTGCGGAGCCAATTCTAACAGCGAAAATTCCTTAAGTAACTTAAGGTGCTTAAGAATCTTCAGTAACTTATAATTCGTTTCCGCTTCCCTTCCTCCCGGGAAGACCCCGAAGTGCTTGGGATTAAAAGGGCTCCTCGCGATCGGGGCTTTGATTGTTCCCGTTTCCGGCGCCACCCGGCCATGCACCAGGGCCAAATACTTTTTTACTACCAATCTGCTTTTAAACCGCTCCTTAAGATTTTCGAACGCCTCCGGCGTCTTGGCAATGACCAGAAGCCCTGACGTGTCCTTGTCCAACCGGTGAACAATCCCCCCTCTCTCCCAAAACTCCTTCTCTGTCTCTTTGAGAGTTTCTTCTCCCTTTCTTATCTCTTCTATCTTCTCTCTTATTTTCGTTTCGGCCCAATCCTGCACTGTCTCCACTCTCCCCGTTGTTTCCGCCCGGTTGACCACCATTCCAGTCGGCTTATCAACCACTAAAAAATCTTCGTCCTCAAAGAGAATTTTCGGAGCTGTCATAAGTAACTTAAGTAACTTAAGAAACTTAAGTCACCTAATTTGAAGATTAGTTTTCCCGTTTTCTTTCGCAACTCACACACAGGGTCGCTGTCGGCATAGCCGCGAGACGGTCGGTGTCGATCATTTTGCCGCAGTTCTCGCACACACCATATTTCCCGATTTTAATTTTTGTGAGGGCCTTTCTCGTCTGAACCAAAACCATCGAAAGCTGGTGCTGCAAAGCGGCCACCTGCTCATGCCCGGCCTTACTTCGGGCCTCCGAATCATCACTGGCCCGGTCCAACAACCGGGTCTTATCTTCAAAGGGATCCTCTTTCTTCAGCTCCCTCAACCGTTTTTCCGTCTCCCGGTTTTTACTCTCGAGATACGACTTGATCTGGGAGAGAACGTCTCTTGGAAATTGAACGATAGACATAATTAAACAAAACCCTATACCGGACAAGAAATACCCCAATCACCAAAAGCAAGCCCCCGAAATAAACCCCTTCCCGCAAAAAGTTCCCACTAAACCACGATGTCATTAAAAGGGAAAGCAGTTCAAAAATCAAGTAGCAAAGGAAAAAAAGCCCGTGTTTCCGGGAAATCTCGGCCAGCTGGGGCACAAAGGATAGCTTTCTCATCAAAATAATAAGCCCGCTTGATAAAAGAACCGCCAATAAAGAAAGAACCAGCGGCAAATTCGGCACGGGCGAAAAACACCCGTCCAGAAAACACCCCAAATAACCAAACGCCGCCAAAAAAGTGCCGGCAAAAGCCAAAATGTCCCAGATCCACAAAATCTCCAAACCCAAGCT
>CAZRUW010000074.1:0-2895 GCA_964603445.1 uncultured Gammaproteobacteria bacterium
TTATGCTTTCCTCCGATCGGTGATGCTGTCCTTTGAGGGCCAAAAAATCGCCTCCGAAATCAAAAATATTCAGCAAGCTCTTCGTGCCATCCATACCGAAACTTCCAAATTTGGCGAACTGCTATCTACGCTCCAAAGTCATGTAACTAACGCTTACTCCATGATGAACAGGGTGGCTACCAGCTTTGTTGGCCTGTCCTCTAAGGTTGAATCGGTGCAAGGGTTGGGAAGTGGGGAAGAAGGGCAGAAAAAACTCCCACTTGAAGAAAAGGTCTAATTGCTTCTTTAACGGATCCCCGTGTCAAACTCGATATTTACTTTCGTAAACTGGTTATCAACCACTTGAATTTTGGTTTTTGACAGATTAAATATTTTTGTGTCTGTCCGCTCCGCAACATAATCCCCCGGCGCTAAGCTCACCCGGAAACTTCCGTCTTGATTGGTATTAACGCTGGTGATTTCCGCACTGTCCCCCGCCTGCCTCACTAGCTCAATTGTTCCCACGAACGGCGCCGTGCACGTCTGGCCCGGCCGCTCCACGGGACACGTTGGTCCTAAAGTGGCCACTCCGTATATTCCGCTGCTTCCGTTTAAAGTGTTCCGGTCAAGAAATTTGAAGGTGGAAAGAATTTGGTCAAGAATTTTTAGTTTTTCTTTCGAAGGGTTCACAATCTTAATTCTTTTAGTTCCAAGATCTATTTCATACAAATAAACAATATCAGTAGGGTTATTAAGTGGCGTTAAATTTAGTCTTGCGCCATTTTTGTTGTCCAAAGTAAATTTACTTATCAGTTGCACACAATATGCACTACCTTCACACTTTTTAGTACCAACAGGATCAGAAACCTGGACCTCTCTCGGGGCCGCTTTTGGAAGGACACTGACCTCAATATATCCGGAGTAAAATGGTCCCTCGCCTTGTGGGAGACTTTCTGGAAGTGGTCGATCATCGATTTGAATCAGTTGCCCGTCCGGATATTCGTGAAGATACCAACCAGCAGGATACTCAAACAAATAGGAATACTGCTTAC
Organism: uncultured Gammaproteobacteria bacterium; assembly: GCA_964603445.1. Taxonomy (GTDB): domain Bacteria; phylum Patescibacteriota; class Microgenomatia; order JAMCZE01; family JAMCZE01; genus CAZRUW01. The sequence continues at coordinate 1,032 of CAZRUW010000074.1, forward strand.
TAATATACGTTTTCCAATTAGCAGTCTGATCAGCAGCTGGTGGCCGGAGCTTCTGCTTTTCCGAATCACTCAGCGGTTGGGTAACTTTCCGGCCGTCAGGAGTGACACATTGTTCCTGGTAGCTCTGCAATACTTTGGCTTCCGGAATCTTCAAACACTCTTCCCATGTGAGCACAGAAGGAGAATTGGAAGGCGACTGATTTTTTTGCCACCAAAAATATCCGGTTAAAATCACCGTTACAACTGCGGCAATAGACAAAAAAATTAAAAGAATATTTCCCGAATTTTTTCTCACAAAAATTAGGATAACAATTCCGCGGGTGTTTTAGAAGAGACGTTCTTTATTTTATCAAAATCTCTATCAAAAGTGACCAAAATTTCCCCTTTTGGAATCTGCGAGGCAATAAGACAATCACTAAACTTGATTCCGTTCTCCTCTAAAGTTCGCAACGCCGCCTTCTTACTGGTTTTATCAATAATGGTTATATTTCTGGTGGCACAAATCGATTTTAAGTATTCGTCAACTTTATTTTTTGATTGTTTATAGGCAGTCTTCAGAACGTAGGTTACTTCCAACAAAACTATCGCCGAGGTATATGGAAGATATTGACCACTTTCGATAGCGGACAACAATTTTTGTACAGAGTCAAATTGGGCGTTATCCTGGACAAAAAAGCGAAGCCAGATATTAGAGTCAAGGAAAACTTTTCTCACGCACCAGAATAGTCAATATAATCACGGATATTATCAATGTCAATTGGATTTTTAAGATGAGCCGCATGTAACGATCCCGCCAGAGACATAATTTTGCTCTTTTTTGGTTTGATCACAAGCGCTCCCTTTTTGGCCACCACTGTGACCACTCCCGGCTTTTTTAACCCAACAATTTCTCGCATGGCCAACGGAACATGAAGCTGCCAATTATTAGTAATTGTTACTGTTGATGTCATAACAATAACGACTTTACAGCAATATCAACTATTTGTCAATAATTAATTAAGAAACTTGAAGGTAGAGAGAGCTTGTGAAAACTGTTCCTGGTCCTGACCCTCCAATCCATAACCGATTTTATACGTTGTCTCACCTTTTGTAATGGCAACATATTGGTTTGTAAGCCCCACCTGAGTGGTGAATTTATATGCCTTCCCATCAACGCCAGCTATCGTCGTGTTCTGAATGTCATAAATCCCCTGGTTAATAACCGGTCCGTATCCTGTCACATTTCCTTTACTGTCGACATAAGTCATTCTCAAAACACTGTTTTTCTTTTCACCTTCCAACGACCAGTTCTTCACTATAGATATCCATCCAACTGCCGGAGAAGGGACTGGAAGTTGGGGATCGCTGAAGATTATGGAAGAATCATTATCAATCATGACCGACCAGGTGGCTGGATACATTATAGAGAAGTTATGGGCACTGTCAGTGTATGTTTTCCAGGCTGCTGCAGGATTAATTGAAGGTGTTTGTAGCTTTTTCTTTTCATCGTTACTTAATGGCTGTGTCACCTGTCTGCCTTCTGGAGTGACACATTGCCCGGGATAGGTCATAAGCTGTTTGGCTCCCGGAATCTTCAAACACTCTTCCCATGTGAGCACAGAAGGAGAATTGGAAGGCGACTGATTTTTTTGCCACCAAAAATATCCGGCCGCACCCGCAGAAATAATAAGGACTGCGCCCAGAAGAACAACCAGAACATTCCCTCGTCTTTTCTCCACAATTCAATTCTTTCAAGAAACTTTCAGAAAGTCAAAATGAAATTGATCTACCGGGAAGAGGTTATTCGCTGCTCGCTGAATACCTCGCAACTGGTTGCGAGGATGAAGCCGAACAGAGAAGACATCCGGGTGTCCAAAGGATACCC
>CAZRUW010000075.1:0-3849 GCA_964603445.1 uncultured Gammaproteobacteria bacterium
TATTAATTCCTTCAAATTTGCCAGAAAGGCACTGGAGTACGAGATTCAAAGGCAGACCGAACTTCTGCAAAGAGGGGAGACCCCAACCCAACAAACCCGGGGTTGGAGCGAAGAAAAAAACGCGACTGTCCCCCAGCGGGAGAAAGAAGAAGCCCATGACTATCGTTATTTCCCGGAGCCGGACATCCCGCCAATGCAATTCTCGCAAGATCAAATATTAAATATCAAAAATCAAATACCGGAACTTCCGGACCAAAAACTGGCCAGGTTTGTCGCTAATTTTGGTTTGACAGAGTACTTTGCCAACATACTGGTCGAAGACAGAAAAACAGCCGAATTCTTTGAAGAGACCGTTGGGGTAATTAGGAAGATGGGGAAAATTAGGGATAAAAATGATTTTATTAAAGAAGCGGCTAACTGGCTGGTAAACAAGAAAGATCAAATACCGGAAACCCCCGGCGAGCTGGTCCAAAGTATCCTGCAGGCAAAGTCGGCCCCGGCCGTTTCTCCAAAAGAATTGAACAAAATAATTGAAGAAGTTATCGCCAGATACCCGGAAGTAGTGGCCGACTACAGAAATGGAAAGGTCCAGGCAATTGGCGTTTTGTTGGGAGCCATATTCAAAGAAACCAAAGCCGACAAACAACAGGTTATCGAAAGCCTCAAAAAAAAGCTCGCCTCTTAAACTGCCTGCTTCTTTTTTCACAAGAATATGTTGTAAGATAGAAATTAAGCAGGATCTTCATTAAGTGAGGATTAAACCATGTCCAATTTTATTCATCTTCATGTTCACAGCGAATACTCACTTCTGGACGGCCTTTCCAAGATCAGGGATCTTGTCGGAAGAGCCAAGGAACTGGAAATGCCCGCTGTCGCCCTGACCGACCACGGCAACATGTACGGGGCCATTGAATTTTACAAGGAATGCCAAAAGTCCGGTATCAAACCCCTCATCGGCATTGAAGGTTATATTGTTAACGGCAAACTCCAGCAAAAAGAAAGCCGGCAAGACAAAGAAAACCATCACCTTATCCTTCTGGCTAAAAACCACACCGGTTACAAAAACCTCATGAAAATTTCCACCATCAGCCAGACAGAAGGTTTCTATTACCGCCCAAGGATTGACAAGGAAACCCTGAAAAGACTCAGCGACGGGCTGGTTTGCCTGTCCGCCTGCCCCAAAGGAGAAATTGGCCAGTTGCTCGGCGAAAATAAAATTGAAGAGGCTAAAAAAGTGGCTCTCTGGTACCAGGAAGTTTTCGGCGAAGGAAACTATTTTCTGGAGATTCAACGCCACCAGTACCGGGACTTCTTTGACAACGTTAAAGAAAACCCCCGGCTCCTGGAACGGCTCAAACAGATGCAGGAAACGCAAGACTGTTGGGTAAGCGGCGTCCTTAGACTCAGCCGGGAACTGGCTATCCCGGTTGTGGCCACCAACGACGCCCACTATCTGAAACAATCCGATGCCCAGGCCCAGGATGCCCTGGTTTGCATCGCTACCGGAAAAAACGTTTCCGACATTGACCGTCTGCGCTACGTGGATACTCCTACCTTTCATCTTCGAAGTGAGCAGGAAATGCAGCAAGTTTTTCCGGACATACCTGAAGCCCTGACTAATACTGCAAAAGTTTCTCAGATGTCCGACTTAAGCATCGAACTGGGGCGGTGGTTTTTCCCAAATATCGAGATTCCCCGGGAGAAAACTGCCCCGGAATTCTTGCGCGAACAAGCAAATCAAGGTTTGAGTCTCAAATTTTCCCAAATAACCAGGGAACTCGATGACCGTTTAAACTATGAACTGGAAGTCATTATCGACAAAGGCTACGCCCCGTATTTTTTGATGATGGCTGACATGGTCAACTGGTGCTCGCAAAGGGGAATTATCACTAATACCCGCGGTTCCGCTGCCGGCTCCCTGGTTTCCTGCGCTTTGGGCATAACCACAGTTGACCCGGTTAAATATCAACTCCCTTTTGAGCGCTTTCTCAATCCCAAAAGACCTAAGCCCCCGGATATTGACCTGGACATTGCCGATAACCGGAGGGAAGAGCTCATCACCTATATTGTTGAAAAATACGGAACGGAAAAAGTGGCCCAAATCTGTACTTTTGGCCGGATGTTGGCCCGGGCGGCCGTCCGCGACGTCGGCCGGGTCCTGGGCCATCCTTATTCCTTCCCTGACAGGATTGCCAAACTCATTCCTTTGGGCTCCCAAGGTTTCCCCATGACCATAAAACACGCTTTGGAGATCACTCCGGAGCTGAAGGATCTCTATAACTCTGATACTGAGGTTAAAAAGCTCCTTGACCTGGCGGTGCAAATCGAGGGCAACGCCCGCCACGCTTCGGTTCACGCCGCCGGCATCGTCGTTTCTCCCACAGCCATGACCGACTACACCCCTTTGCAGCTTGAACCCAACGGGGGCAAAATTATCACCCAATACGAAATGCACGCCTGTGAAGACGTCGGCCTGGTCAAATTTGACATTTTGGGGATTAGAAACTTGTCTATTCTAGGGGCTGCCGTGGAAATCATTGCCAAAAACCGGGGAGTCAAAATCGATTTGGCAAAAATTCCCTATGATGACCAGAAAACTTTCAGGATGCTCTCCGAAGGCGGTACAATGGGCACTTTCCAATTAGGAGGCTCCGGGATGACCAAATGGCTCAAAGAGCTGAAACCCAACCGAGTCGAAGACATCATGGTCATGATCGCTCTCTTTCGTCCCGGTCCCATGGCCAACATTCCGGAATTTATTGCCCGAAAACATGGTAAATCCCAGATTTCCTATCTCCATCCCAAAATGGAAAAATTTCTGGATAAATCCTATGGCATTCTGGTCTATCAGGAAGACGTTCTTTTTACCGCTTTGGAAATTGCCGGCTATGACTGGAACAGTGTTGATGCCCTTCGTCAGGCGATCGGCAAAAAGAAACCCAAAGAGATGGCCGAGCAACACGAGAAATTTGTTGAGGGCTGCCTGAAACACTCCGGACTTACGAAAAAAGAAGCCGAAAAACTCTGGGACTTGTTCGTTCCCTTCCAGGGTTACGGCTTTAACAAAGCCCACGCCGCCTCCTATGGCATTGTTTCCTACCAAACGGCATACATTAAAGCCCACTTTCCGGTAGAATTTATGGGCGCCTTATTAACTGCCGAGTCCGCCGATACCGACAAAATTGCCGAAGCCATTGAGGAATGCCGACGGATGAAAATAAAAGTCCTTTCCCCGGATATTAACAAATCGGAAATTGGGTTTACCATCGAGGACGATTCATCTTCATTAGACAATCGGGCCATCCGTTTCGGCCTTTCGGCCATTAAAAATATCGGTGACGCCGCGATCGGAAGTATCCTTGAGGCCAGAACTGCCAACGGCCCGTTTATTTCCCTTTCTGATTTCGCCAGACGGGTTAATCTGGCGAAGGTGAACCGCAAAGCCCTGGAAAGTCTGATCAAAGCCGGTGCTATGGACCTCTTTGGTAAACGCGCTGCCATGCTTGCCGGTTTGGACCGTCTCATTTCCGAATCGCATAAGATCGCCAAACAAGTCAGCGCCGGGCAAACGGGGCTTTTCGATATCAACTCTTCCGATGAATCCCAATCCGCCAGCGAAAGCTTTGAGCTGCCGGCGGTGGAAGAGCTTCCCAAAGAACAACTTCTCAACTTTGAGAAGGAATTTTTGGGTTTCTATCTCACCGAACATCCCGCCCAAAAATATTTGGACCAGATAGCAAATATTGTCACCTGCAATATCGGTGACCTGACTGCGGAAACTCATGCCGGGAAAGTCGTCACCATCGGGGGAATCATCACCGCCGTCAGGAGGATTTTTACCAAAAAGAA
>CAZRUW010000076.1:0-20648 GCA_964603445.1 uncultured Gammaproteobacteria bacterium
GTCCTGCCTGCCTTCATTTTACTGTTGGCCTTGGGGACCGAAGGCAAGCCGATATTTGTCCTCCCGGTGTTGCTGGTCAGCCTCCTTTCCCTGACAGTGTTCAATCTCTCCCCCGAATTTCAGCGGGAAGATTGGCGGGCTGCGGCCAACTATATGAAAAAATACGCCTCCGCCGTTTACCTTCCCAGCCGGGCTCAAAACGCACCGCTTCAGTATTATGCTCCCCATCTCGAAACTTTCGACCTCCGGAATTTTTCCGCTTCAAGTGCCGACCGGACCGTCTTTCTGGTTCGCTATGTCCAGCCCATTTTTGATCCGGGTGACAGGTTACCCCGGGAATTAGCCCGCTCCGGCTTCCGAAAAACCGGCGAGGTTAGTTTTTCCGGGGGGATTCTGATTTGGAAATATGATCGCCTCTCGCCTAAAAGCCAAAGAGTTCTATGAAAACCGCCGATACAACTCTCTCTTGGATTCTGCTCCTGGCTGTCATTATTAGTCTGGTCACTTTGGTGTCGGCCAATTTTTCCCTTTTCCGAAAACCGTTTCCCATAGCGAAATACCAGCTGATTTATGACCATTCACAGTATAACGTGCCCCAAAACGAGTTCCGGGGAAACATTGACGACCCGCAACTGTACTCGTTGGCAGGCTACCGTTATATTCACGGTGCTGATCCGGTAGCCGTCAATTTTGAACATCAACCGTTGGTCAAATATTATTTCGGCCTCTCCATCCTGCTTTTCGGCAATGCCGTGGTCGGTCAGTTCCTGCTGGCCCTGCTGCTTCTGGCTCTCGTCTTTCTTGCCGGCAAAAAACTGTTCCGTTACCGATCTCTGGCTCTGCTTTCGGCCTTCTTGGTCAGCGTTGACCCGCTCTTTCGCCAGCAGGCAGTTACTCCGTATCTGGATTTGGGTACTGTGGTGGGTCTTTTAGCCTTTTTCTGGATTTTTTTTCAGGCACTGGAGAAGCGGCGGTCCCTTCTTGGAGCCACAGTGCTTTTGGGACTGTCTTTTTTAACAGACTCCTTTTTTATTGGCCTGTTGGCTTATTTTACGGCAGCTGTCTATCTTGTCCTTTTTCATCGCGGCCGGATTTGGGAATTTTTCCGGGACTCGATTGTGATTCCGTTTCTTTATTGTCTGGGTTATACAAGGTTCTTTTTCTATCATCCCCCTTGGGACTTGGTCGTTTATATAATCAGGGAAATTCGCTTATACAAATCCTATGTTCCCGAATATCCCAAAGGCGAGGTTTTTCGCATCATTTTTACCGGATACTGGCGGCGCTGGTTTGGTGATTTTGGTTTGATGAGCGTTCCCCAGTGGAATTGGCTCTGGCCCGCCGGAACTGTTGCCCAGTTAATCCTTACTGTGCGTAGCCGCCAACTGGCCCGGACAAACCCCTTTTTGACGCTTCTGATTTTGTGGAGTCTGGTTTGGCTTTTTGCCATCAGCCTGAAACTCGTGTTTCCCCGCTACCTGACAGCCTTACTGCCATTTTGGAGTCTTTTCCTGGTGTATCTCGCCGCCGGGATCGGCGAGAAACTTTTCAAATTGGCGCCCCGGTCCTGTTTTGTCGTATGATTAGAAAAGTCCTTCATGAAAATAGGTATTGATATTAGCCAAATAGTCTATCCGGGCACGGGCGTTGGTACTTATGTCCGCAACTTGGTCGAAAACTTGTTGCAAATTGATGCTGATGACGATTTCGTTCTTTTTGGATCCAGTCTGCGGCAAAAAGAAGCGCTCCTGAGTGCGGTCAAAGGTTTCAGCTTACGCAACGAAACCCATGTCGATCAGAAAATTTTCTCCTTGCCGCCTTTTGCTCTTGACCTTCTTTGGAACCGTTGGCACACTCTCTCAATTGAAAAGCTGATTGGCGATGTTGATGTTTTCCATGCCAGCGACTGGACTCAACCCCCGACGGGTCGGGCAAAGAAAATTACCACTGTTTTTGATATGGTTGTCTATAGGTATCCCCAGACGTCTCATGATAGGACTGAATTGCGGGCGGATAATTACTCTTTGGCCGCTAATATTGTGGCCACTCAGAAACGGCGGTTGAGTTGGGTCCAAAAAGAAACAGACTTGGTTCTGACAATTTCTGAAGCTTCAAAGAGGGATATTGCGGATATTCTGCAGATCCCGCCGGAGAAAATAAAGGTGGTCTATCTGGCGGCCGGTTCCGAATTCAAACCGCAGTCTCCCGGCGAAATAAAACGGGTCCGGGAAAAATACCGCCTCGATAGGAACTATATTCTTGCCGTCGGCACCCGGGAGCCGCGCAAGAATTTGGACAGGGTTGTTAAGGCTTTTAAGCAGCTTTCTCTAAAAGATACTCTTTTAGCTATTGCCGGGAAAGCCGGCTGGGGCGGGCGGTTGAATAACCCAATCAATCAATCAGCAAATAAACAAATTAAGTTCTTAGATTATGTTCCTCAAGGAGATTTGCCGGCACTTTATGGCGGCGCGAAAGTTTTTGTTTACCCCAGTCTCTTTGAGGGTTTCGGCGTCCCGGTTTTGGAGGCTATGGCCTGTGGCGTGCCGGTAATTACCTCAAATACCGGCAGTTTGCCTGAGGTTGGCGGGAGTGCCGCTTTTTACGTATCTCCAGAAGATGTCTCTGATATCGCCGCCAAAACTTTCCAGGTCCTTCACTTCAATACTTCGGTGTATCGAAGTGCTAGGGAAAAAGGGATCAATCAGGCAAAGAAGTTTTCCTGGAAAAAAACCGCCGCTGAAACTTTGTCTGCCTATCGGCGGCTGGCCAATAATTAAGCTATGATTATCGGTATAAACGGAAATGAAGCTAATGTCACTCATCGGGTGGGCGTCGGCCAATATGCCTTTGAGCTGCTTTCCCACCTGGCAAAAGATCAGGTATCCGATACCAAATATCAAATTTATCTACAGGACAATCCCAAAGAAGATTTGCCACCAGAGAGTGCTGACTGGAAATATAAAGTTTTGCCGGGCAGGGGATTGTGGACATTAACGACGCTGCAAAAACAGCTGATTTTGGAAAAAGACAAACCTGATGTTTTCTTCACTCCGACTCATTACGCCCCCCTCTATTTGCCCATGCCGTCGGTAATTTCCATTATGGATATGTCTTTCGAAAGATTCCCTCAATATTTCAAGAAGAAGGATCTCTACCAGCTGAAATATTGGACAAAATTATCGGGAAACCAGGCCAAAAGAATCCTTACCATTTCCCACTTCAGCCAAAAAGAAATCTGCGAACTGTATCATTTGCCTGACAAGAAAGTAATAGTTACATATCCGGGCTATGATGATCAGAGATTCAACCTTTCAGTCAAATCAGCCGGTGGACAGGCAAAAATAAAAAACCTTTTAAAAAAATACAAAATCGGCGACCGGGGTTATCTGTTGTTTTTAGGAACGCTGCAACCAAGGAAGAATCTGGAGAGGCTAATCGAAGCTTATTCCCGACTGACTAATTGTCCTTGGAAATTAGTGATCGCCGGAATGATTAATGAAGGCCGGGGAGGTTGGAAAAACGAGGGCGTTTTTGCCAAGATAAAAGCCTTGGGACTGGAGGACAACACTGTTTTTACCGGTTATGTTCCTGATGAAGAGGTGCCCTATTTGATGGCCGGCTCGGGCGCCTATCTGTTGCCCAGTTTGTATGAAGGTTTTGGAATCCCCCCAATCGAAGCTATGGCTGTCGGGACGTTGGCGGTTGTCTCCAAAGTCAGCAGCCTGCCGGAAATCTGCGGCCTGGCAGCAACTTATATTGACGATCCCTACTCCATCGGGTCTATCCAACAAGCTTTGCAAGAGGTGGTCTTGCAAAAGGCGTCAGAACGGGCCAAAAGAGTTCAGTTGGGACTGGAGTGGGTAAAACGGTATAATTGGGAGACGACAGCAAAACAAACTTTGGAGATACTCAGGCAAACAGCCGCGAATAAGTAGGCAGCTATGTTTAAAGATAAATACGGGAAAAAACTGACTTTCCCACAGGCTTGGCCCAAGATTGTGACCCGCCTCTCTAACTATTGGCTTGACTTTAAGCTCTTTTTCCTCACCGGGGTGGGCTATGTTCCGCTGCACTCAGTCCGGCGTTTTTTCTATCTTCTTTCCGGAGTAAAAATGGGAAAGGGGAGCACTATTCACCTGTGGGGGCGTTTTTATGAGCCTAAAAATATCACCATTGGGCAAGACACTCTCATTGGCGACCATTGCTTTCTGGATGGCCGGGACAAAATCACCATTGGGGATCACGTGGACATTGCCTCCCAAGTCCTAATCTACAATTCCGAACATGATTTGAATTCCCCAGATTTCCCTGCCCTGTGTGCCCCGGTCAAGATAGGGGACTATGTTTTTATCGGCCCGAGGGCGATTATTCTGCCCGGGGTTACCATTGGCAAAGGAGCCGTGGTCGGCGCCGGGGCCGTGGTCACCAAGGATATACCTGATTTCCTTATCGTCGGGGGTGTTCCGGCTATTAAAATAGGGGAACGAAAAAACCAGGATCCAGAGTATCGTCTCGGCCGGCCAAGACTGTTTCAGTAGATATGAATATATTAATAACTGGCGGCGCAGGGTTTATTGGTTCAAATACCACCGAGTACTTTCTAAAAAAGGGTGCAAGCATAACAATCCTTGACAACTTTTCTAGGCCAGGGTCTAAAAAGAATGTCAGCTGGCTTAAAACTCTTGGAGGTAATTTATCAATAATTGAAGGAGACATCCTTGATAAAAGAAAACTCCGGTCTTTAATAGACAAAGTTGACGTTGTCATGCATTTTGCTGCCCAAGTTGCTGTTACTACTTCGGTCCAGGATCCTGAGACTGATTTTTCGATAAACGCTCTCGGCACACTAAACATCCTCGAAGCAGTTAGAAACTCCCAAACAAGACCTATTGTCATTTACTCATCCACCAACAAAGTCTATGGAGAAATGGAGAATATCGAAATAATCGAGAACAAAAATCGTTATGATTACAAGCGGATTAATGGTATTTCGGAAAACTCTCCTCTTGATTTTCACTCCCCATACGGTTGTTCCAAAGGCGCCGCAGATCAGTATGTTCGTGACTATGCCCGGATCTATAATTTAAGAACAGTAGTCTTTCGCCAATCGTGTGTATACGGTCCTCATCAATTTGGCGTGGAAGACCAAGGTTGGGTTGCCTGGTTTGTAATTGCTCTTGCTTTAGGTAAAAAGTTAACAATCTATGGCAATGGCAAGCAAGTCAGAGACATCCTCTACGTTTCCGATCTTCTTAATGCCTATGAATTGGTGATTGAAAACATTTCCAAGACTGCAGGACAAATTTACAACATCGGGGGAGGAAAGGAAAATTCAATCTCTATTTGGTACGAATTTGCCCCTGTTCTTGAGAAGCTGTTCGATCAAAAGATAACTCCAAATTTTTCAAACTGGCGCCCGGGTGACCAGAAGATATATATTAGTGACATTTCTAAAGCGAAAAAAGATCTTAGTTGGAAACCGATGGTCTCACCCAAGGAGGGAATTAACAGATTGTACAATTGGGTTATGGATAATAAAGGACTATTTCAATGATTAGAAAAATACTTGCTTGGCTGGACAACAATTTAATGGCAGTCTTGGCCGGGTTTTTGCTCGTATTTATCCCACTCTATCCCAAATGGCCGCTTTTTGACATTCTGCCCGGTTATAATGTCCGCGTCCGCCTGGAAGATTTTTTGGTTGCTTTTACCTTGTTTGTCTTTTTGGTGCAGATTGTCAGGAAAAAAATTGCTTTCCCCAAAATACTGCCGGCGAAAACTATCCTGGTCTATCTCTCTGTCGGCTTTCTTTCGATGCTGGCGGCGATTTTTGTGGTTCACAGCGTCCCTTTTATCTTTGTTCACATTGAAAAGACCTTCCTTCACTGGCTGCGGCGGATTGAATACTTCTCCTTATTTTTTATCTTTGTTGTGTCTGTCAAATCGCTTCGGGCCGTTAAGACCTATTTTTGGCTTTTAATTTTTACTCTTATTGCCGTCATTATTTACGGTTACGGTCAAAAATATTTATATTGGCCGGCTTTTTCCACCATGAACCGGGAATTTGCCAAGGGTTGGTGGCTCTATTTGACGGAACATGCCCGGGTTCTTTCTACCTTTGGCGGCCACTATGATCTGGCTGCCTATTTGGTCATCACCTTGAGTCTGGGCTGGAGTTTCCTTTTTGGCTCGTCCAGAAAACTGGTCAAATTCCTGGTTTTTCTAATTATTGCTGCCGGTTTTTGGCTGTTAATCCTTACCGCTTCCCGGTCATCGTTTGTGGCCTACCTTCTGGGAGTAAGTGTCGTCATTTTCTTCTGGATGTTTCGCCGCGGCCTGGGGTGGGCAATCAGCCGGTGGCTGATATTCATTTTTTTCAGTCTGTTTATCATGCTGTCATTTGGCGACCTTTCCGACCGTTATGCCCACATTTTTCGTATCGCCGAAAGAACTAAGGGACTGCGGGAGATTCTCTTAAGACCCACTGCCACGCCGCCAAAGAATAACGCTGCCTTTCTGGAAAACAATCTGGCTGCCGTGACCTCGCTTTCCGATGTGCCTCCCAGCCCTTCCCGGCCGGCTGATGTTGGCAGTAACTTGCCGCCGCTTCTGGTGCCGGAAAAAACTGCCAGCGGATCGACTGTCCTGGTGACCAAAGCGCGTCAATACTCGCAAAACGCTCTCCTCTTCGATCTCTCGGCCGGAATAAGATTGGACGCTACCTGGCCGCGCGCCATTGCCGGTTTCCGGGCCGATCCGGTTCTGGGAAGTGGTTACGCCACTTTGACCAAAACCAGCACTAATGAGTTCACCGAGGCGGAGTCAACGGATAATGATTATCTTCGCTCTTTAGGAGAAACCGGCTTTTTGGGTTTTGTCACTTTTTTTGGAACTATTTCCATCATGATCGTCCTGGCCATCCGGGCTCTGGGTGGCCTTAAAAGCAATTTTCTTTTTGGCTTGACAACCGGTTTTATCGGCCTTTCCGTGGGCCTTTTGGCCAACGCGCTGCTTCTTGACCTTTTCGAAGCCAGCAAGGTGGCCTATTCTTTCTGGGCAGTCGCCGGTCTCACCATGGGGACTCTTTATCTTTTCCGTGACAATATAAAAGAAAACTATGAACCTTTGCGTCTCAACTTTTCCTGGCCCGATTTTTTTCTCAAAGTCCGAAACTTTTTGCGATCGGACAAGTTCTGGATCGTGGTCCTGATGGCTCTTACCGTCAGTCTTCGTTTCTATAAATTTGATGGTCCAATCGCCGACTGGCATTCCTGGCGCCAGGCTGACACCTCCGCCGTCACCAGAGATTTTGTTAAGAACCAAAAAATTAACTGGCTTTATCCCACCTTTGAAGATCTGTCATCGGTTCCGTCCGGTCTCCCTAATCCCCGGGGGCTTCGCCTGGTTGAGTTCCCTTTGTATAATGCCGCTTCCGCCATTTTGAGAGATTTTCTTCCTGAACTTTCCGTCGAAGAAGCGGGAAGAGTCGTGACCGCGGTAGCTTCCGGCCTGTCAGTCCTTTTTCTCTTTTTAATTTGCCAAAAAATCATTTCCCGAAAAGCAGCCTATCTGGCAGCGCTTGCCTACGCTGTTATTCCTTATAGCATTTACTATGGTCGGACAATTCTTCCGGATCCCACCATGGTGACCCTTTCTCTGGGAGCTATTTGGTTTACCCTGGAATATTTGTCCAGTCAAAAGAAAAGGTATTTTGTCATCAGCCTTGTTCTGGCTACTATGGCCCTGCTGGTGAAGCCCTTTGCCGTCTTTCTTCTCCTGCCAATTTTTTATCTTTGGTTTGTCCATTTTGGTTTTAATATAAAAAAACTTACAGCGCTACTTCTTTACTGGTTTATTGCTTCCTTGCCGCTGTTGTTGTGGCGCTTTTGGATCTCTCATTTTCCGGAAGGTGTCCCGGCTTCGGATTGGCTCTATAACGGCAACGGTATTCGCTTTAAGGGGGCTTTTTGGTACTGGCTTTTTGCTGACCGCATCGGCCGATTAATGTTGGGCTATTGGGGTCTGATACCCCTGGGTTTCGGGCTCGTTAGAAAAACGGAAGGGAAATATCGTCTTTTTTCTCTTTTCTTTTTTCTCTCTTCTCTCTTATATCTCTTTGTCTTTGCCACCGGCAATGTTCAGCACGACTACTACCAAATCCTTTTAATTCCCAGCCTCTCTATCCTGGTCGGCCTTGGCCTCGACTTTCTGATTTTTAGCGCCCCTAAATTAACTCAATTAACTAAATTAACTATCCCCCTAGGTGTGATCTCCTTTGTTTTTATGCTTGCTTTCGGTTGGTATTTCGTTAAAGACTATTACAACATTAACCACCCGGAAATTGTGGCCGCCGGGCAGAAGCTTCAGGAAATTACCAGCGGAAAATACGAACAAGCTTTGGTTATTGCTCCCTATGATGGTGACACGGCTTTTTTATACCAAACAAATCACAAAGGGTGGCCGATTATGGAAGGTACAATTGATGACATGATAAAACGGGGTGCCGATTATTATGTCAGTGTCCGCTTTGACGATCTGACAAAATCTCTTTTGGCCAACTCGGAAACGAAAGAGAACCGCGCCAAACTCCTGGCCAAAAATCCCTTTTACGTCCCGAAGAAATACACCTTGCTATCCTACACCGACACCTATGTGATCATTCAGCTGGTGCCCGATAGCAAGCTTCCCGAAAACTAGGCATGAAGATTCTGATGCTCACCCTCTATCTGCCGTACCCCCCAAACTCCGGCGGCCAAATTCGGTCCTATAACCTCATAAAAAATCTCTCCCGAAAGCACGAGATTACCCTGGTTTCCTTTATCAAGAAAGGCGAGGAAAAGTACGCCTCGGAAATGAGGAAATACTGCCGCGAGGTCCTCTATTTCTATCGGTCGGACAATCCCTGGAGCGCAGTAAACATTCTCAAGACCGGTTTTAGCCTCTATCCCTTTTTGGTCATGCGCAATTTCACTGCCGTGGGCAAACAGGCTCTCCGGGAAAAGTTACGCCGCGAAAGGTTTGATCTGATTCACGTCGAAACGTTCTATCTCATGCCCCACGTGCCCAAAACCGACACGCCCATCCTTTTGGTGGACCAGACCATCGAGTTTCAAGTCTATCAGCACTTTGTGGACAATCTTAAAAAGTGGTTTTTACGACCGCTCTTATATATTGACGTGTTCAAACTCAAATATTGGGAAACCCGGTTTTGGAAGCAGGCGAGCCATGTGGTCGCGGTTTCCGACGTTGATGCCAAAGTCATGCAGGACTATGTCCCGGCAAAAAACGTCAGTATTATCCCGAACGCCCCCGGCGGGGATCTCACCGATCTTTACTCCCAACGAAAACCGCCAAACTTCAAAAAGCCGGTCATCTTTTTTCAAAGCAACTTCCTGTGGCTGCAAAATATTGAAGGCGCCGAGATCCTGATTAATAAAATTTTTCCCTTAGTCAGGAAAAAAATACCCGGGGCTATTTGCCTCATTGCCGGCCAAAATATCGAAGGCAAAGTCAGGATTCCGCGCCTTTCCGGCATCGAAGTGGAATCATTAGACACTTCTGATATCGAAGGAGTAAGGAATGCCTATAAAAAAGGCACCGTTTTTGTTGCTCCGCTTTGGGGCCCAGGGGGGACTCAGCTCAAAATTTTAAGCGCCATGGCCACCGGTATTCCCGTAGTAACCACCCCCGTGCGCGCCAGAGGGATAAATGTCACTGACGGCCAGGAAGTTTTGATCGGCAAGGATCCCGAAGAGATGGCCGCGGCCGTAATAAAAGTCCTCTCCAACCCCGGTCTTTATAAAAGCCTTGTTGTCAACGCTAAAAAACACATCGAGACCAACTACAGCTGGAACGTTATTTCCGCGAAATTAAGTCAAATTTATGAAAGTGTCGCCCGCCATGGCAAAAACGACTAGCCACATGCGAACTGTATTATCTATCGTCATTCTCAATCGCAATACCCGCGATTTGCTATCTCAGTGTTTGCAATCTCTTCCCCGGCACTCTCTCTATCAGGTTATTGTTGTAGACAACGGCAGCACGGACGATTCTGTCGTCATGGTCCAAAGGACATTCCCTTGGGTGCAGCTGCTTCAAAGCAAAACTAACCTGGGTTTTACCAAGGGCAATAACCTGGCCAGGAAAAAAGCCCAGGGAAAATATCTCCTTTTTCTCAATTCCGACACCGAAGTCTTTCCCGGCAGCCTAGAAACAATGGTCAACTTTATGGAATCCGACGAGGGTATTGGAATCAGTACTTGCCTCGTTGAGCTTCCAAACAGACAGCTGTATTATGCCTGCCACCGGGGTTTTCCCACGCCTTGGAACTCCTTTTGTTATTTTTCCGGTCTGGCAAAACTTTTTCCCAACTCTAAGCTTTTCTCAGGGTACACTGCCTCCTATCTCCCCACAGGCAAAATTCACGAGATAGATGCCTGTTCCGGAACGTTTTTATTAACACGAAGAGAGATCCTGGACAAAATCGGTTGGTTTGACGAAGATTATTACGCCTATGGTGAGGATATCGAGATGTGTTTTCGGGTCAAGGAATTAGGATACAAAGTAGTTTTTAATCCCACCGTCAAAATCAGGCATTATTGGGGAGCCAGCAGTGGCTTGAAGTCAACTTCAAAACACGTTACCACCGCCGAGAAAGAAAACACTGATTTGTGGAATAAGTCCCGGTACGCGGCCATGAAGATTTTTTATGACAAGCATTATCGAACAAAATACCCGGAGATTTTTCGACCTTTGGTCTTTTTCGCAATTGACTTGGCTAATTTCCTTCGCCGGGGAAAGGATTAATTTTATGAGAATTGTCATCGATGGCCGCTTCTGGGGACCAAAGCATACCGGGCTGGGGATTTATACCCGCGAGCTGGTCAAAAACCTGGCCAAAATTGATTCCCGAAACCAATATTACATTTTTCTTCGCCGGGAAGCTCTAGGTAATCCGGAAATTCCTAAAAAGTTCCAAAAGATAATTGTGGAAGCCTCCGCCTATTCTCTCAAAGAACAGCTCCTGGTTGCCTTTAAACTTTATCAAATAAAGCCGGACCTGGTTCATTTCCCCAGCATCAATCTGCCGGTTTTATATTTTGGCAAATTTGTCGTGACAGTTCATGATTTAATTAAACATGACTTTCGCGGCTCTCCAACAACGACTCGTCAGCCGCTTGTCTACTGGCCTAAATATCTTGTCTACCGTTTTGTTTCCTGGTGGGCCATCCACCGAGGCTGCAGAATCATTGTTCCGTCCAACGATGTTAAGGAAAAAGTCATTCAGAAATACGCGGTTAATCCTGAAAAAATCACCGTGACCTACGAGTCGGCAGTGCTATCGGCCGGTCGGGAAACCCCGGTCTCTTTGCCGGAAAAATTCGTCTTTTATGTCGGCAATGCCTATCCGCATAAGAACCTGCCCCGTCTGATACGGGCCATGGATGACGTCTATAGCCGGACTGGGGCGAAACTGGCGATTGCCTCCGGCAGGAATATTTTCCTGAACAGACTAACAAAAATGGCAAACCCCAACGTCGTCTTGCTGGGTCATCTGGGTGATGACGAGTTAGCCTATGTTTACCAACGGGCCCAATCTTATGTCTTTCCCTCGTTGGCCGAAGGCTTTGGCCTTCCGGCTCTTGACGCCATGAAGTTCGGTGTACCGGTCGTCTGCTCAAACCTGCCGGTTTTCCATGAGATTTACGGACCGGCCGCGCTCTATTTTGACGCTCATGACGAAAGAGATATCGCCCAAAAGGTGATTGAGGTTTTGACCAACCCTAAACTCAAACTGAAACTAGTCGCTCTTGGTCACCTCCAAGCGGCCAAATATTCCTGGGCGAAACTGGCAAGTCAAACCCTTGAAGTTTACAATGCCGCGATCAAATATAAGCAGTGACCAGTGACTATGAGTTCAGAATGAAAACAGCCTTAGTCTACGATCGGATTAACAAGTGGGGCGGAGCTGAAAGTGTTCTTTTGGCCTTGCATCAAATCTGGCCGGACGCGCCTTTATATGCCTCTGTCTATGATCAGAGGCTGGCCCCATGGGCCGATGTCTTCGAAGTGAGGACTTCTTTTCTTCAAAAACTGCCTCTTCCGAAGAATGCACATGAATATTACCCATTTCTAATGGGAATTGCTTTTGAATCGTTTAATTTTGATGAATTTGATGTCGTGATCTCGGTGACCCATGAGTTTGCTAAGGCCATTATCACCAAGCCCAAAACTCTTCACCTTTGCTACTGCCTGACCCCGGTCAGTTACCTTTGGTCCGGCTACGATGCCTATTTTTCCTCTCATTCTCCGGTCTTTCGGGCGCTTTCCGCTCCGATGGTGAACTATCTTCGTTGGTACGATCAGATTGTTTCCCAACGCCCGGACAAATACGTTGCCATATCCAAGACTGTTCAGCAAAGAATAAAAAGATACTACAACCGAGAAAGTCTCGTGATTTACCCGCCAGTTAATCTAGCCTCCCAGGGAGAGACCCTGCGAGGCGAGTTCTACCTGATTGTTTCCCGGCTGGTGCCCAATAAGAGAATTGACATTGCCATTGAAGCGTTTAACCAGCTCGGATTGCCCCTGAAAATTGTCGGTGTCGGCAGAGAAGAGAGGAAACTCAAAGCCCTGGCTAAAAAGAATATCCAATTTTTGGGAAATTTGACAAAAGACCAGCTTTCTTTGTACTATGAGTCCTGCCTGGCAGTGGTGGTGCCCGGAGAAGAGGATTTTGGCATTGTTTCCGTAGAGGCCCAGAGTTTTGGCAAACCGGTTGTGGCTTTTGGGAAAGGCGGGTCAACGGAAACGGTGGTTGAAGGCGAAACCGGCTGGTTTTTCCGTGAACAAACCGCCGATTCCCTGGCAACCCTGCTGAAAAATATTGATCTAAAAACAATTAGTCCCGGGAAATGCCAAGAAAATGCCTTAAAATTTTCCGGGGAGAGATTTCGCCAAGAATTTGAGAGGTACGTTCAAGAAAGCTATGCCTATTGGCAAAAGAGACAGGGATAGATTTTACAATATCGTTAAGCGGCTTGTCGACATTGTCAGCGCTTTGACGGTGGGAATTATCTTCTTGCCCCTCATGCTCCTTATTACCATTGCCATCAAACTTGATTCTCCCGGTCCCGCCATTTTCAAACACCGCCGCATCGGACAGGACGGCAAAATTTTCTACCTTTGGAAATTTCGCTCCATGTTTGAAAATCCTGACCAGTATATCCTCCAAAACAGAGAGCTTCTTAAAGAGTTTAAAAAGAAAGAAGGCTGGAAGTTCCCTGACGCTTCCCGGGATCCCCGGATCACCCGGGTGGGCCGGTTCATCCGCAAGTACAGTTTTGACGAGCTTCCTAATCTTATTAATATTCTCTCCGGGGAAATGAGCATGGTCGGGCCAAGGGCCTATCGCAAGGATCTTTTCGGCGATGAAATCAAAGAGCAGCTTAAGATCTATCCCCATTTGCAAAACAAGCTGAAAATGGCCCTGTCGGTTAAACCCGGCTTGTCCGGTCCCTGGCAGGTTTCCGGCCGGAACGAACTCCCCTGGGACAAGAGAGTTGAACTGGACGCGAAATACGCCCGGGAAAAATCTTTACTTACAGACTTCAAGATCCTTCTCAAAACCCCGTTTGCCATGTTGAACAAATGGTAAAAAGTATGTCATAATTCCCCTATGGAAGAAAAAATCAACGAGATAGAGACTGGCAAACTCACCGAGATAGATCCACCCTCTGGAAAGCCACCGGCGAGACCGGCCGCAGAGAAAATAAAAACCTTAATCACTCCAGGGCTAGGGAAAAAGCTGGCAGTTATTCTAGGTGTTGTCATCAGCCTCTTAATAATTTTGGCAGTCATAATCGGCTTACCTCTCTACAAAACCTATAATGACAGTCAGAAAGCATACCAATTGGCCCTGAAAATCAAAGACGCGGCTAAAAGTCAGGACATCAAAAAGACCTCGGAGGCTATCACAGCCGCTAAAAATCAGGTCAAGGTGGTTCGGAAAGACCTGGAGGCTCTTTCCTGGACAAAATATGTTCCTGTCATGGGCAGTTACACTTCCGATCTGTTCCATGCCGCCGCCGCCGGGCAGTACGGCCTGGAAGCGGGGGAGATTGTGGCGAATGCGATTGAACCCTACGCGGACATTCTCGGTCTTAAAGGTCAGGGTACTTTCAGCGGCGGAACGGCTGAAGACCGCATCACCAAGGCGGTGGAAACTCTCGACAAAATAACTCCCCAGATTGACAAGGTTGCCGCCAAAATAGACCTGATTAAAAAAGAAGTTGATGCCATTGATCCCAACCGTTACCCGGAAACGCTCGCCGGGAAATCAGTCCGGCCGCGAATTGTTGACCTCAAACAAATCGTCTCTTTGTCCGACGAGCTTTTAAGTCAGGCCGGGCCCATGGTCAAACAACTGCCGGATTTGCTGGGAGTCAACGGGGAGAGAAAATACTTGATTCTTTTCCAGAACGATGCCGAACTTCGCCCTACCGGAGGCTTTATTACCGCCTATGCGATTTTCCGGGTGGACAAAGGGCGGATTCATCTGGACAGCGCTAATGACATCTACCAGCTTGACAACACCTTAACTCGTAATGTGGCCCCGCCGGATCCGATTGTCCGTTATCTTAATGTCTATGGCTGGCGGCTCCGGGACTCCAATTTTTCCCCGGATTTTGAATCTTCCATGAAGACGTTTGAAGATCTGTATAATTCTTCCAAAGCCAAGCAGAAGATTAACGGCATAATCACGGTGGATACCCATGTTCTGATTAAGCTCCTTGACGTCATGGGCCCCATCCAGGCTTACGGCACTACCTTTACCACCAAAAAAGTTCCTGAGTGCAACTGCGCGATGGTGATCTATGAGTTGGAAAAATATGCCGACCAGCCGGTCGGTTACACCCGGGACAGCCGCAAGGATATTATTGGGGTCCTTCTCTCTGAAGTTCTCAAGAAAGCGATGGCTTCTCCCAGGCAGATTTATGGTCCGCTGACCCAGGCGATGTTTGACCAGGCCCAGCAAAAACACATTCTTTTCTATCTGAACAATCTGGACGCCCAAAAAGGGGTTGAGGCTCTTAATCTCGCCGGCCAGATTAAAACAGTCCCGGGCGACTATTTGCATATTAATGACGCCAATCTCGGCGGGGCCAAATCCAATCTCTTCATTGTCGAAAAAGTCACCCAGGATGTTTCCGTCACTGATACCGGGGCCGCTTCCAAACTGGTAATTGACTACAGGTATCCTCACCAGGCGGATAATTGTTCCCTCGAGAGGAAATCCGGGCTTTGTCTGGCCGGCATCTATCGTGACTATTTGCGAGTCTATCTCCCCAAAGGCGCTACTGTTGACAGTGTCCAGGGGTTTGAGAGCAAGAGCCGAACATATGAAGATTTGGGCCACACCGTCGTTGACGGCTACTTTACTGTTGTTCCCCAAGGACTGGCTAAGATCCAAATCAGTTATAAAGTTCCCGGCGACTTTAAAAAAACGGGCACCTATACCAGCCTTATCCAAAAACAACCCGGGACCAACGCCGTTTCCTATCAAGTCTCAGTCAACGGCCAACTCCAGCAATTTGATTTGCTTACGGATAAAGAGTTAACAGTAAAGCTTTAATCCGGTTTCCGTTGGTACTTCCTCCTTAAAATGAAAAGCCTCAAAATCCGGGGAATAATTCTTAAACGGTCAAACTTTGGTGAAGCGGATAAACTCGTCACAATTTTTTCAAGAGACCATGGCAAAATGAAAGTGCTGGCCAAAGGCGTGCGCCGCATCAAAAGCCGCCGGGCCGCGCATCTGGAACTTTTCAATTTTGTGGAGGTACTTCTTCATCACGGGAAGACTTTTGACTCCATCACCGAAGTAAAAACTCTGGACGATTATTCTCCGGCCAAAAAAGACCTGAAACTTTCCGGCTATCTTTTCTACACCTCCGAGGTCCTTGACAAAATTCTTCCGGAACACCAACCCCACCCCGACCTGTTTGTCTTATTCTTAAGCACCTTAAGTGACTTAAGTAACCTAGGGGCAAACTCCCAAGGCCAGGAACTGGTCAAGAAGTTCGTGATTCAACTTCTTTGGGACCTTGGCTACTTGCCCAAAGGCCAGTATCCAAAACTCGGGATTACAGATTTTGTGGAGTCCGTGGTGGAAAAAAGAATCCGGAGCAAGAAGTTTCTGGATGAGATATAATATTAATAACCAATGATCAAAGCAATCGACCCCTTCAACAAAATAAATGCCGAAGATTTTGTTACAAGAGGGAAAAAAGTGTACCAGAAAGTGAAAGCCCAATACGAGCCAAAATATAAGGGAATGTATGTGGCTATTGAGCCTGATTCCCAACAAGTTTACCTTGGGAAGGATGGTGCGGATGCAATGACAAAGGCCCAAAAATCCCAGCCAAATAAAGTTTTCTATGTTGTAAAGATTGGCTATGCTGCAGCCGAAACTATAGCCAGATCGTACCTCCAATGATTACCGGTTTTTTCGTTGACAATACTCCGTGGGTGGAGGTTGTTTTGACTTGGGGCAAGAATGCCAATAATATGGCCGCGATTTTAGATACCGGCTTCTCTGGTGATCTTCAAGTCACGCCAAAGATTGCCAGAGAGCTAGCCTTGCCGTTACTGGGAAAGACCGAGGTAAAAATTGCTAACGGAAGTATTGTAAGCACGCCGGTGGTCTTGGCAGCCACAACTATGGAAGGTGTCCACAAGCAAATTCAAGTTCTCGTTTCTAACGGCATTCCCTTGCTAGGCATTAACTTTCTGACAAGATTTTCGTACAAAGCGATCGTCGACTGCAAAAATCGGAAAATAAGCTTGAATAAACTACCGTGAAGCGGTGCTCCCCGGTATTCGCAAGTACATAAAATGAAGCTCCCCGGGCAAAGGCCCAGGGTATCTTCTCCCCGCTGCTTCGCCCGCCTGCCGGCCGGGCAGGTCGGGAGCAAAATCCCTCCGAAGCGGAAAGTTCTTCGCATTCATCCTCAAACTTACGTCCGAGGTCTTCTGCGAAGGGGGATAAAGTGGTAAATAGCAAAATAATTTTGACGGATGCGAGGGGAGAGAAGTTTACACAAGTGAAAGCTGGGGAGTACTCAAAATTAGACCAATTAATAATAATCTGCGGGCACTATGAGGGGGTAGATGAACGGGTTCGGGAGTATTTGGCTGATGAGAGCATTAGCATCGGCGACTATGTTTTGACCGGCGGGGAAATTCCGGCGATGGTCATTACCGACGCTGTCACGCGATTACTCCCTGGGGTTTTGGAAAAACCGGAGGCAACCCGGCTGGAAAGTTTTTCAGAGCCTGCAGACAACATTTGCAAGACCACCTCTTGCAAAGGCTGTCAGGACAAGCAGTATCTCGAACACCCACAATATACTCGGCCTGGAGTTTTCAATGGCTGGAAAGTGCCGGAAGTGCTGCTGTCAGGAAACCATGGGGAAATTAAAAAGTGGCGAGATGGCTCGAGAAGTTAATTTGCCCCATCGTAAGTTGTAGGATTGTTGGTAACAATGAAATATTTCGACCGAGTGTCGCGGCGAACAAAATCCAAAGCTGATAATCCACCTGCTCTAGCAAGGTTTTCCCCAAAAACCTTTACCGTTTGTCTCATGGACTCACGAACATCTGGTAATCTATAACCGACAGTTTCCAGTTTAGCCGTACTTAATACTGTCGTACATCTGGTTTCGACCAAATTACGATTTACTTCTTCTAGCGTCGTCGGCTTAATTACCATTTCCCGATTCACTTCTTCCTTTAACATTTGTGCTATTTCTAGCGGAGACATAACGCCACGATTGGCTACGTTATAAGTGCCGCTAATTCTCCGGTTGGCCATGTCAGTCACCACAGGCATCATATCTTCAATGATGGTCATCGTGTTCATGTCACTTATAAAATGGTCGTAGACTAACCACTTTGTCATCGTATTTCTTCGATCGACGGCAGTAGAAATAACCATTCGTGGTCAACGATTAATAGTTTTGGGTCTGTGCCTAACAGGTTGTCCCCCCAAACCTTTGTCCAGCTATAGTAGCTTCTGGGATTTGGTTTACTGTCTTCGGTAAAAACTTGATCGTTTGTGGTACTGTGAAAAATGCACCCGCTAGAAATGTGTACTAAATGGGCTCCTGATTCCCTGCAGGCCGACCAAACATTGAACGCACCGAGAGTGTTCACTGCGAATGCTTGTGGTTTATTTTGCTCGCACCAATCTATGCTCGTTTTTGCAGCGGTGTTTACTACTATTGTAGGTTTAGCCTCCCTTACAGCTTGCTTAATCTCACCGGCTTTGGTGATATCAGTCGCAGAAACAATTGCGTCAGGATAAGCCTTTTTGAAGAAACCGGCCATTTGGCCATTACCAAAAATTAAGACTCTCTCTGTCAACCATATTATGGGGCATTGTAGCAGGTTTTTTTTGGTCTTTCAAGCCCTGAGCAGGAGGATGACCAAAATAAAAGTGACCAGGGCAGACATGGCAATATACTCCAGCACGACCCGGGCGGTCAAGTTCTGGTCGCGGAGATGATGCAAAACTCCCCAAAAGACATAGAAAACCGCCATGATGGCGACCACCGCAATTTGCGAAGCCACTTCAAAGCGAAAGAAAAGCAGTCCCCCGAGACCCAAGGCCAAAATCAGGGCCAGGAGGAGGAAATCGAGGCTGTGACGAATAAGACTTTTGACTTTCATATTATTTCTGTTATCAGTTCTCGGTTTTCGGTTTTCAGATTTTTTTGTTTAACAGTTATCGGTCTTTCGGTCAGCTAAACTTTTGCCACGACGCAAGCAGTTTGTTTATTTTTTTAGATAACAATTTGTATTGGTCGATTATCAATTGAAAGTCCGCCATTTTAACAGTAGGGTAAAGTTTTGCAAGAATTTCAGCCTCTCTTACATGAGTAATTACCTCGTCTGAGGACCCCAACGCCATGGAAAGAAATCGACAAAACTCACGCGGAGATTTTTTCTTCCCGAACCCTTCAGCGATTTGGGGAGCAATTTTCTCAGCAGCTTCGTTTGCCTGATATTTAATTTTCCTATGGTCTGAAGGGATTAGATTGGTCAATGCATATAGTTTGGGTAAGTAACTCAGTGCTAGGTTATAAACTTCTAAATCTGTTACATCTCTGATCATGACTGGTTAACTGAAAACTGAAAACATTATTCTGATAACTGACAACTGAAAACTGATAACATGTTAAAGAATGACTCCCCTTCCAATCAGGTTCAGGGCTGCCAGAACTGCTAAAAGTAATAATAGGTGGGCAAAGTTGTGGCCGGTGAGACGCACCACCCTGCGCTTGTAAGCGAGTATTCCGTCAATAACAAAAATGCCGATGAGAAAAACTACTAAGACGGTGGAAATGTTTCTGGTCACGGAAAAGACTTCAAGCTTTGGCCCTCCGGTTTTTGGCGTTTCCACATTAAGAATCTGACCGCCGGATTTAGTAGCCTGTTCCGGGGCAGTTATTGCCGCCGGGGCGGTAGCTACCGGTTGTTTGGCCGGAGCAGACAGCGCGGGAGCAGAAGGCACGGTTTTTGGAGCTTCTACTGTCGGAGCGGCTGCTGCCCGAGTACCAAACATTTGAACAACCAGGGTAGTCTCATGGTCCCCATACTTCCCGTTAACGATGGCAAAACCGACATCCTGATAGCGGCTGTTCAACAGATTTTCCCGGTGAGCGGCAGAGTTCATCCAGGCGTTAACGACCGAGGCGGAATCACCAAAATCCCGGGCCAAATTTTCCCCGGCAAAAAGATAGTTATAGCCGGCACCGAGAATAAAAGACCAAGGATCACGACCCTGGGGTGAGGTATGAGCCCAATATTGGTTGGCAAACATGTCAGCCGCTTTAGCATTAGCGGCGAAGGCGAGTTGGCCATTTAGGGAAAGAGGTCCCGCACCGGCGGCCGTTCGTTTTTGGTTGGTATCAGCCAGAAGATCAGAGACAGTAATATTGCTGGCATAACCCAGAATTTGGGGGTTAAATTTGGCCAAGGTGGTGATGCCTATTTGGAGAACCAGAAGAAGCCCGATATAAAAGGTTAGCATGGAGTTTTGAATGGCTTTGGCCCGGTGGTTATTGGTGTGCCGGGGTGTAAAAAAATGGAGAAATGGTTCCAAAAATCTCATTGGAATCCATTGTAGCAAATTAGCTCTCGCGGCGCTGGCGCCAACGAAAAATTAAGAAGACAAACCAGGCGGCAAAAAACCAGAGGAGCCACCACCAGCCAAAATTGGTGGCGCCTTGCACCGAGCCGGAAATAGCGGCGGCCGGAGTAGCAGGAATAGCCGAGGGAGTAGATTGCCCCAAGACTCCCGGGGCAAACCCGGCAGCCGGGCCGGGAACAATTATCCCGCCGGGCCCGGCAGACAAAATATTGGAATAATCTCCGGGCATACAGCCGTTGCCGGCCCGGACCCTGAAATAGTAGGTTGTTCCCCCGGAAAGCCCCAAGACAGTATAACTGGCGGCATCTTTCCCTCCGGCATTAGGATTGCCGAACTGGTCGGCCGCGGGACTGACACCATAGGCCACCAAATAATAGGTCACCGGATCGGCGGCCCGGTTCCAAAAAAGAGTGACGCTGTTGGTACCGGCTAGAAC
>CAZRUW010000077.1:0-2617 GCA_964603445.1 uncultured Gammaproteobacteria bacterium
CTCGCCGCGGGGGCGGGCGCAGCGAGCGCTTTATACGGATTCTGCCAGCTAAATTCAAGGCGGCGATTTCTTAAAAAGTAAAGTAAAAACGCAAAAATTTGTCTTTCTTTTTAAGAAAGACAGGAGCTATCACTCCAAAAAGAACAAAAATAAAAAACATGATTAGATACATCGCTTATTGCAGAAAATCAACAGACGAAAAAGGCAAACAAATCATGTCTATCGATCAGCAAATCGAAGAACTAAAATCATTTGCTGAAAGAGAAAAACTGGAAATAGTGGAATTTTTGACCGAAGCGCAAACTGCAAAAGTTTGGGTTTAAAGTTAGACGTTTAAGACTAAAAAATGAAACTCCACGGCTAGAAGCCGTGGTATCTTTCGATACAGCTTCGCCACGTCTGAGTGGCTTCGCCGAGTATTCTTTTCGAGCTTGCTCATCCACAAGTAGAACTTGTGGTATTCGCAAGTTCAAAAATAAATTGTCACAAGAGCAACTTGCAAACGAGGCAAATTTACACTGGACATATATTAGCGGAATTGAAAGAGGATTAAGAAACACATCATTAATCAATATAATGAAACTTGCCAAAGCGCTAAAAGTGAAACCAAAAGATTTATTAGAATTTTAATTTTTTTTGCATAATCCTCGTATTTAAGCTATAATTCTGACATATGGAAAGAAAACAGTGGAGTCCAACGGATGTTGAAAAATTTAACAAGGCGTGGATATATCTAAAAGAAAAAAGCCCAGAAATTTCTAGAGTCTGTGATGAATTTAATGCAACTAATGGTAGAGGTTTGGTAACAACTTTTTTGGCAGAAAAATTCCAATGGGGAACACTTCTAGGCATCAAGTCAGCAAGCGGAGAAAAAAGAGCCCAAAGATTTGTGGACGATATGTATGGGAAAGGCACCGGCATTTCGTTAGCAGTTAATACTATTTCCGATGAGGAGGCAAATTTAATTGGACAATTTGCTGTCGGACTCGGTGATACTTTTAATTTGAAAGTCAGAAGAGTGTATGGACGTCCAAACGAAGAACTAACAGAGTTACGCTATTCACTAAAACCCCATTTTGAACAATTCAAATAAACTTTATTTGAATAGTCTAAAATACAAGTGAATTATTATATATGCTCGGCGGAGCCGAGCAAAAATCGCGCGCGAAAAAGATAATTAAAAGCGAGGCCGAAGGCCGAGTGGAAGATGGGGCGGTGGCTGGACGGCCGCAGCCACCGCCCTACCTTTGAGACTTAAAAAAAGTTCAAATTTGCGAATATACAGAGCACAAGAAGGACCTTTCAATACAGTTGCAGGCCAACCACTTCCGTGTCTATACTTAAATTGTGATAGAAAGATTCCGGCCAAAAACCACCTTCACTCTAATTACTCTCTTGTGCCTTTTTTCTTTCTTCTTTCTTCTCCCTTCTTTTGCCCGGGCAAACTACCAAACCGCCAGAAACGATTATGTCTATCAATACACGGTCTACCGCAATGCCTTAAGCCAATATCAAGTAACCAAATCCGCCTATCTGACTTACGGGACGCTCACTTCCCAAAATGACGCTATCAATGCTTTTCGCGCTGCCGTCCAGGCCCGCGACCAGGTAATTTCCGTGTACTACGACCTGCTCCAGGAAAAACTTAACGCTACTGTCGGCATTCCGCCAAGCTATCTGGCAACTTTCAATCAGGTTAAGCAAAACGAAAAAACCTGGCTGTCCGATCATCAAACCAAAATCGAGGCGGCCAACAGTTTGGATGATCTCAACGCCGTCGCCGGTCAGTTTGAAGCCCACTACCCCCAGTTTGACCATGAAACCAAGCAAGCCGTCGGCATGGTTCTTCTCACCAAAGAAGACAACCTCAAAACCGATCTTGATGCCAACATTGCTTCCTTAAGCGCCAAAATTGCCGAAATTCGCCAGCAGGGAATGGATACCAGCCTCTGGGACCGCGGCCTAATCAATGTCAAAAATAAGCTCGACCTCTATACCCAGAAATACAGCGCCGCCCGCAATGATTTTCTGCCTCCCAACTCCAGCCTGACCTCCCCAATTGACATTAATCGGGGACAAAGCCATCTTAGCGAAGCCAACCAGTACCTGCGGGAAACGTTGACCTATCTTTTAGAAATAATTAAATCCATTACCGGTTAACAGATATGGACAACTCAACTGCCACACCGCCAACCTTTCCAAACCCTAATCCGGCTGCCAATTCTCTCGAACCAAGCCCGGGAACCAACGAGGGTGAGATCAAAAAAACGCTTATCCCCAAACCAAACCGCGCGTGGATTATTGTCGTGGCTGTCGTTGGCTCCCTTCTTCTTATCACCATAGTTGCCCTGGCCACGGCCATTATCGCCCTTAATACCCGTCCGGCAACACCGCCTCCGGAAC
Source organism: uncultured Gammaproteobacteria bacterium (assembly GCA_964603445.1). Lineage (GTDB taxonomy): Bacteria > Patescibacteriota > Microgenomatia > JAMCZE01 > JAMCZE01 > CAZRUW01. The sequence goes on from CAZRUW010000077.1 coordinate 2,404, forward strand.
CTCCCCAAACTTTGGCACCACCAGCCTCCCTGCCGGTAATTCCCAGCAAATATGCTACCGATGCCGGTGTCCTGGACGTTCGGGACAAACTGAAAAATCTTATGGAAAAAACCGGCTCCGTCGACCTCATCGAGCCTGAAATCGCCCCGCCAAACCTGGACTTAAACCTCCAAATCCAACCCCAACAATGAAACTCCACGGCTAAAAGCCGTGG
>CAZRUW010000078.1:0-11326 GCA_964603445.1 uncultured Gammaproteobacteria bacterium
TCCGATGATCTGGCCTGGGAAATAGGGAAGGTCTTGCGCACTTAATTTCCACTCTTGTTTCCACTGTGCTCAAATTCTGCTCCAGGCTGAACCGGGCGTCAAAAATGATAGAATTAGATAACTATGGCGGTTTTTCTTTCCCTTTTGACCTTCCTGTCCACGTTTTTGGGTGGATTATTTGGCCTGAAACACCAGGACAAGCTGCATTTGATTTTGGGGTTTACGGCGGGAGTGCTTTTGGGGGTAGTCACTTTTGACATCTTCCCGGAAATTATCCGGCTGGTGAACAGTTTGGAAGTTGATCCCACTCTCCCCATGCTGGCTCTGGTGGCCGGCTTTCTTCTTTTCCACATTGTGGAGAAATCGCTTCTTATCCACCATGCCCAGGAAGAAAGCTATGAAAAACACAAACATCCTTCCGTGGGAATTTTGTCAGCGCTGGCCTTGTCCGGACATTCGTTTATGGACGGGGTGGGCATCGGATTGGGTTTTCAAATCTCCCTTTCGGTAGGAATTATTGTGACCATGGCCGTTATTGCCCATGATTTTTCCGACGGGCTTAACACGGTTTCTTTAGTGCTGGTTCATAATAATTCCCGCGGCCGGGCGATGAAATTTCTTTTTTTGGACGCGGCGGCGCCGGTTTTGGGAGCGATCGTGACCAGTTTTTTCCAATTGCCGGAGAATGTTCTTCTTTTATACCTGGGCTTTTTTTCCGGATTTCTCCTTTATATCGGAGCCTCGGATGTTCTGCCGGAAGCCCACAGCCAGCTGTCATCGTATAAAACGATCCTTTTGACCGTTTGCGGGATTGCCCTGATCTTTTTGGTCACCAGATTTACCTAGATTTAGTATCTGACATGAGATTTGACAAAAGGCAGTTAGTTGTCCTAAACTAGAAATATGGCTGCAATGAGGGAAAATTGGGAAAATCCCGGGATGTTAATGGTGGCTACTTTTGCGGCGCTTCTGGTTTCTAATGCAGTGGTTCTATACCTGGCAAATTTGGTCTTTCCGGCTTTGGTAGTCTTGGGGACGATCAGTATTCCCCCACTTTGGGGAATTCTTCACAGCATGGGAGTTCTCGCCTTAATAGACACTTTCGCCTTGCCTTTTGTCCGGGTGTTTGAGAAACAGCGGGGCAAAATGTTGGCAACAAAGGAGTGGATGGTCGCTTACTTTCTGTTGAATTTTGCCGGAGTGTGGCTGGTGACCCGCTTTCCAGATCAGTTTGGCTTGGGAGTGAGATCCTGGGCGGTGGCGGTTGTCCTGGCTCTGGTTTTGGATGTTGTCCAAGGCGCGGTCATGATGCAGCTGCAAAAAGTTAAGGGCAAACTCGTCTGATATTTACAACGGCTATTTCCCCAAACTTAATACCCCGGACATAAGTCAGTGTTAGATTCACTTCTTCTTCGAAGTCTTTTTGACAATTACTTCAATCTCCCGATCTTCGTATCTTTTAGCCAAATTGGAAAGGTGGGTGGTTATCACCACGGCCAGAATGGTGACAATGAGAGCGTAAATGACCAGGGAAACAAGGCCGCTGCCGGAAGGAAGATAGGGCTTAATGTATTCATTCACCAGGTCCTGGATGACGTTGTTCCAGGCCAAAGCAGCCACCAGGCCAAAACCGGAAGTGGTCAGAGTAATAATTTGGGTGATGACTGTCCGGTGAATCCTCATTTTTTTTGGTCAATAGCCTCCTTAATTAAAAGGAGCTGATTTCTGGGAACTATCGGCAGGTCCTCAAAAAGAAAAAGGCCGTATTCTTTGACTTCGCTGCTTGGCTGAAAACTGCCGCCGATGAAAGTGCCAAAGTAGCAAATGTCTAACCTGGCGGCTTCCCGGTCAGTCCGGGTTTTAACCTCTTCATCGGCACTGACCACCAATCCTGTTTCTTCCTTAATTTCCCTCTCCAGGCCTTCGGCCGGGTGCTCTTTGGATTTAATATATCCGCCGGGAAGGCTCCAGCCGTCACCCCGGTAGGTATGCCTGACCAAAAGGATCTTGTTTTCGGCGTTGAAAATAACCCCGGTAACTCCCACCAAAAAACGATCCTGAAGAAAACTCATGATAAGAAGCTGCCATCTTTTGGGAATCGAAAGGGAATGCCAAATTTTGGCAAGAAAGTTGTTCACATTGATTTCTCGTCAATTTCTTCCCGGCCGTTTTCCTTTTTTAAAGACACATTTTCGATTTCCAGCTGGTGGGCTTTTTTGGTCATATCATTGAGTTCTTCTTCGATTTCTTTAATCTTTTTATCCTTGTTTTTGAGGACCAAACCCTTGGGGACCGAATCAGTCAGGTAAACAATGTAGGAGAGGATCACGCCGACCAGAGCCGAACCGAGAATAATGTAAAAGAGAGGCACATGGGAAAACACGGCACTGCCCAGATGAAGGGTTACCTCAGAGGTATTCTGAAGGGCAAAGTAGGCAACCGCCGGGCCGAAAACCAAAAGAAAAATCAAAACAAGTATAAGGTATGTTTTGCCTTAAGGAGCTATTGTAATATGTGTGAGCCAACTGTCAACATTTTGTGAAAACCCGGACGGGAAAGCGCCAAGGTTAGGCATTTTTTTATGTTAAAATTTGAATGTTGTGAAAGGCTTTATTTTTCCAAACTTAATACCCCGGACGTAAGGATGGGAGATGGAGTTTGCTCCGGCGAAAGCCGGACCCCGCCGTTGGCGGGGCGAAAAAGAAGATACCAGGGACGTAAGTCCGTGGTAGATTCATTGACAAGAAAAATTGGGCAAAGGAGCTGAAAAAAGTGACTTGGTACCGGAAACTGGTTCCGGAGTTTCAGACTCTTTCAAAGATGACGAAAGATCTGTCGGGAAAATGAATCTATGACTAAAAAAGATATCTCCAGCGGTACAGTTCACCAAGTTCCGGCGGATTTACGGGAAGCCTTAATCTTTGACCCGAAAGCGCTCGCAATATGGGAGAGTCTTACGCCACTTGCTCGCAATGAGTGGATTTGCTGGGTAACCTTTGTCAAGAAAGACGAGACGAGAAAGGAGCATATTAAGAGGCTAACCAATGAACTCAAGGAAGGAATGCGCCGGCCGTGTTGCTGGATAGGATGTATTCATCGCAGAGATAAGTCGGTGAGCCCTTCGGTGCAAGCAATGCTCAATAGGCGATCTAAAAAATTTAAGAAAAAAATCGTTCGGGCATGAGATATTTCATCAATCTTCTCCAAAAATCTGCTAAAATTAGCTCCGTGAAGAAAATTAAAAAGATCAGTCTGCAACGATTTATCAGGTCTTGGATAACTGTCCTGGCCCTCTTAATCCTGGCCGTGGTTTTCGGTGGCCTTTTGGTGGCAAGACAGTACCATCTGTCCCAAAAACACCCTACCAAATCCGACCGCTACGCCGACGTCTACAACCCACCCGGTGCGGCCACGCCGTCTGCCTTTCCCCAAGCAATTTCTCACCTTCCCCCGGAAAATAAAAGTGTCCATGTGCCCATCCTTCTCTATCACTATGTGGAATATAATCCCAATCCGAAAGATACCATCCGAACAAAGTTGTCCGTGACCTCCTTTTGGTTTGAAAAACAACTTCAATATCTCAACGCCAACGGCTACACTTCCGTCACTTTCACCGACCTCTATGAGGCTATTAGGAAAGGTAAATCATTACCCCCCAAACCGGTCATTTTGACTTTTGATGATGGCTACCGCGATTTCTACACTGACGCCTGGCCCCTTCTCAAGAAATATCATGTCAAAGCCACCGAATTTGTCATTGCCGGATTTCTGGACAAACCAAACTATCTTCTTTCCTGGCAACTCTCCCAAATAGCCACCGACAGCAGCCGCCTGGTGACCATCGGGGCTCACACGACGCACCATCCTGCTTTGCCGACTCTCCCGCCGGAAAAAGCCTTTGCGGAAATTTTCAACAGCAAAAAGGTCCTGGAAGAAAAACTGAATATGCCTGTCACCGTCTTCAACTATCCTTATGGCCAATTTGACAGCACCGTTGAAGCGCTGGTCAAAAAAGCCGGCTTTCAAATGGCTGTTTCCACGCTCTTCGGAGCGACAGAGTCCTGGCAGAATATATTTATTCTTCCCCGGGTCCGGGTGGGGAATTATGACGGGGCCGCTTTTGCCTCCAGGCTTACCGTAAAATCCTGATGATAAAATAAATTCCCAGAAACCCCCCGGCCAGGCTCCCCACAATTGACCACCAGGAAAAGACGCCGGCGCCAAAAAAACCAGGCAGGTATCCGCCAATCAAAGCACCAATTGTCATTCCGAACATTACTTGAGATTTTGAAGCCATAGCCTACTGCTGGGAAATGTCTACCTTTTCCGTTGTCACCGGACTTAGGGGAGTTGACATCTCCCCATTCGGGCTTTGCTTCACGGGAGCATTGGCAATCCGGTCAACAGTGTCCAGCCCGGAAATAACTTTGCCGAAAATAACGTAGTTCTTCGGCAAGGGAACAGCCTGTTGCATGATAAAAAACTGGCTCCCATTGGTGTTTGGTCCGGAGTTGGCCATAGCTACTGTCCCCCGGTTATACTCGCCGGAAAACGGCTCATCCGCAAACTGGTAACCGGGACCACCGGTGCCGTCACCTTTGGGGTCACCGCCCTGGATCATAAATCCTTTAATCACACGATGAAAAGTTATCCCGTTGTAAAAACCTTTTCCGGCCAAAACCACAAAGTTGTTGACGGTAATGGGAGTTTGCTTGGCAAAAAGCTCCATTACAATTGCCCCGGCCGTCGTGGTTAAGCTTGCCTGGTATTTTTTGTTCGGATCAATAGTCATTGGCGGCGGTTCATTTTGCGTTTGTCGCTCCCAAATCTCCCGAGGCGCCGGATTATTATCTGTTTTATCTTCCCCGATATCTATGCCCAAAAAACCGCCGCGAAAAAGAAGCAACATAACGGTACCGAAAACTCCGAACACGAGTATTAAAAAGATCTTCTTTGTCATGTCTTTCATTCTACAAAATATTTTCGCAGGTACTCAAGGACAAAACCTGAGCCGGGTACGGCTCACAAATTTGGGTTGTAAAATCAACCCGATTTTGTTAAGATGGAACAATGAAAAAGAAATTGGGAGGTCTGGGTTCACTGGAATGGGTCATTCTTCTTACCGACCACTATCAAAAATCCCGTGACTTTTACAAGGATACTTTGGGTCTTCATTTGCAGCGTGAGGCTTCTGACGAAAAATTCGCCCAGTTTCAGATAACAAATAACTGTTTCCTGGCTCTTTACGGCCGGCGGGAACTGCAAAAGCTCCTGGGGAAAAAATTCCCCAGTCAAAGCGGGGGTGCCGTTTACGCTTTTTCTGAAACTGCCAGTGTCGACAAAACTTACGAGGACCTCAAGGCCAGGGGAGTGAAATTTCTGAAAATTCCGGCCACCCAGCCATGGGGGCAGCGCACGGCCTATTTCCTGGATCCCGACGGTCATATCTGGGAAATCCAGCAGTGGTTAAAGTAGGATCTTTTGGAGACTTGCAACACCTCCAAAAACCTGTGCTAAAATGGAAAGATGATCAAAAAGAAATTTTTGGTGAAATTCGCTTTAACCTGGGTCGTTTTTGTCTTTTTCCTCACTTTTTCTGCCGGTTTGGCCTATCTTGTCGGCCAGCAAACCTACCGCCTGTCCGCTAACGATCCCCAGATTCAAATTGCCCAGGATGTTGCCCGGGTGTTAATGATAGGACAAAAACCGGACACTCTGATTCCTCCAAACAAGACGGAGATAAGCGTTAGTCTGGCGCCATTTTTGATGATTTTTGACAGTGCGGGAAAACAGGCAGTTTCCATGGTTATGTTAGATAAAAAAGACCCGGTCGTGCCCTCAGGTGTTTTTGCGACAGCCCGGAGTCGTGGCGAATACCCGTTCACCTGGCAGCCCAAACCAGGGGTCCGTGTCGCTGCGGTTCTCAAGTACTACAATGGCAATAATAATTCCGGGTTTGTGCTGGCCGGTCGATCTCTCCGGGAGGTGGAAAAAAGGGAGAATCTGCTGCTTTTCCAGATTTCCTTAGCTTGGCTGGGGGGGCTTGTTGCCAGCGCCCTTTTGTCCTTCTGTTTGGTCTACTTTGGCTTAAAGCCAAGGAAGCGGTCCTCTTAGACCTCAACAACCACAGGGAGAATCATTGGCCGCCGATGGGTGGATTGGAACAAAAAATCTTCCAAATGGTCGCTAATATGCCGGCGCAGAAAACGAAAGTCCGAGACCGATCCCGGATGATCTTCCAAAGCTTTCCGGACCACTTCTTTTGCCTCTTGGATTAATTCATCCGATTCCTTCATGTACACAAACCCCCGGGAAACAATGTCAATATCCCCGACAATTTCCCCGGTGGCTTTTTCCACCGGAACAATAACCATAACAATGCCGTCGGCCGACATTGTCTGCCGGTCCCGCAAAACCACATTCCCGACATCCCCGACACCTAGGCCATCAACCAAAATATTTTTCACTTCGGTTCGCCCGGAAACCCGGACCTTTCCCGGCGTCACCTCCACGATTTGCCCCTCTTTCGGTGTAATAATTTGCTCATCACTAAAGCCCATCTTTCTAACCATTTTCTGGTACTGTTTAATTTGCCGCCAATCGCCGCCGATGGGCAGGACGTATTTTGGCCTGACCAAATTCAGCATTAATTTCAACCCGTCAGCCGATTCATGCCCGGAAACATGGAGGTCATCCAGAACGCCCGTGTAATAAACATCAGCCCCGATCTTGACCAGCGAATTAATCAAACTGTCGACGTCATATTCGCTGCCGGGTATGGGGTCTTGGGAAAAGGTGACAAAATCGCCTTCGTTTATCTTAATTTTGTGCTCACCGTTGGCCATTCGGGAAAGGGCGGAATTATCTTGCCCTAAAGCTCCGGTAGCCAAAACCATAATGTCTTTCGGCGGGTATTTTTGCGCATCATCCACTCTCACCACTTGGTTGGCCGGGAAATGCAAAAATCCCAGTTTTGCCGCCACTTCCGCGTTTTGTTCAATGCTTCTGCCGGCAAAAACAATTTTTCGCCCGCGGCGCAGGGCCACGTTAATGGCTTGCTGGATTCGGGAAATACTTGATGATGTGGTCGTGACAATAAACTTGCCCTGACATTTTTGAATTTGGGAATCAAACGTCTCTTCCACTTTTTGCTCCGATGGGGTATACCCGGCCTTTTCCACCCGGAGGCAATCCTCCAGCATTAACAAAACCCCTTCTCTTCCGGCTTGGGCGATTTTTTGGACATCAGCGGGGGCCTCTTCCACCGGCGTCCAGTCAAATTTGAAATCGCTCCCGTGATAAACAACCCCGACAGGGGTATGAATCACTAGATTAGCTGAATCCGGAACCGAGTGGTTGACATGAATGTAATCCACACTAAAATCCCCCGCATTCACCCTCGTTTGGTAATTAACCTCCCGGAAATCAACTGACAATCCCGACTGGTCGGTTTTGGTTTTGGCCAACCCCAATGTCAGTTTGGTCCCATAAACGGGGATTTTGGGAAGTTCCGGCAGAACATAGGGTAGTGATCCCCAATGATCCTGGTGGCCGTGAGTTAAAAACAATGCCCGAATCTTGTTCCGTTTATCGTTCAGATAGGTGACATCGGGGATAAGAACATCAATCCCCGGCATGCTTTCATCCGGAAAACCGATGCCGCAGTCGACAATAATAATATCCTTCTCGGTTTCATAGACATGCATGTTTTTGTTCACGTCCACCCCGCCCAGAGAAATAATCTTTAATTTTCCTTTGTCAAAAGCCATACTTCTAGTCTATCAAATTCATTATCCAGAGATAAACTTGAGGATTTGTGCGCCAAAATTGCGAAGGTTTCTGTTAATGGGCATAGGAAAATTTGTTTTTTAATGATTCAAAATAAATGTCTCGGAGATGCTGGGTGTCATAATAATTATGAAGAGCAAACGCCTCGAAAGTTGCCGTATTGCCGCTTTCGTAAATTCGTTTGCCCTTACTGATAACTTGAAACAAAAATAAAGGGGATGAGCTTTGGTCAACAACCGACAGATCCAAATTTTTGGGAAAACTTACAGGTTTGACCAGTTCATAAACTCTGTTTTCATCAAGCAGGTTTTTGTTGTCCACAACCACAACCAAATCAAAATCGCTTTCCTTTGTTTCCCGCCCGGAAACCATTGATCCAACAACATACGCAGCCATTATTCGCGGATCCTTCTCCAGAGATTGTTTAATTTTTACAATTATCTCGTTGACAATCACACCCAAAGTTTACCACAAAAAAACACTCATATTAAGTTTAATTGTTCCGCCTCCGGCTTTTCTTCCTTTTTTTGGGAAACTTCAGGGGCAGTGTCTGTGCTGTCCGGTAACAAATCCGTGGAACCAAGCGTCCCCTTATCAACCAGTGTCCGCAATTTTTTGAAGTCCTCTTTAAACATTTTCAAAACGTCACCGGCCCGCAACGCTGCCGCCGGGTGAAACATTGGGAATATTGTAATCTTTTTTCCCCGCCAAGTCATAGTGCGGGGCTGGCCATGAATACGACTTATGCTGACCCCCTCTCCCAGGAATTTGTACATTGAAAAACGGCCCAAAGTAACAATAACTTTGGGATCAATGATTTCAATTTGCGAATCCAGCAGCGGTCTAAAAAATTCAATCTCATTGGGCAGGGGATCGCGGTTCTCCGGAGGCCGGAACTTAACAATATTGGTTATATAAACCTCCGCTTCGTTCCAGCTATTCTCTATTAACGTCCGCCGCAGCAATTTCCCCGCCTGTCCCACAAACGGCCGCCTTTGCTCATTTTCGTTGAATCCCGGCGCCTCGCCGATGAACATGATTTCCGCTGTTGCGCTCCCTTCCCCCGGGACAGCATTTACTCCCGAAGCCGCCAATGGCCCGCCTCCTGTGGCGACAATTTGGGCCTCAATAGCCCGCAGTTCTTTTTGTTTTTCTTCCCTAGTCATCTAGATGAATATTTTTTGCCAGATATTCTGCCAGGACATTTTTTGTGTTTGGAGAAAGTCGATTTTCCATTTTTTGTAGTTCATCCCAGGAAAAGTATTTCAGGTCGTCAAATTTCTCTTCCATTATTTTTGGTTTACCAGAAACAATTTTTGCTAAAAACCATACGTATTCCATAGCGTACCCATCTTCAGAAAATTCTTTTTGCCCAAGTTTTTTGACAATTTGGATATCAACTCCCAACTCTTCTTTTAATTCTCTTACAGCCGCGTTTTCAGGATTTTCCCCTCTTCAATTTTTCCGCCGGGAGTTTCCCATTGAACTCTCTTTGGTGTATTACGATGCATTAATATTAATCGGTCTTTATCGTCTAGAATAACGCAGCCGGCCAGAATTAGTTTATTTGCCATCTTTCGGATTATACACATTCTTTTCTAAATAACCTTTCTTCGACACAACTGACCGTTTTAGCCTTTTTTCCAGCTTTTTTCTGGCCCCGCCAGCAATACTGCCGCCGAATTTAGCATCAGATTTTAATTTTGGCACTCCTTGAGAGTTTTCTGTCCGGTGAATCTCTGTCGTGGACCTTTCACCCAACATTGTAAAAATTAATTCGAAGTCATCCATGTGGTCACGAAGATTTTCCCGCTTCAAACCTTTGAAACGTTTATACTCACTCGGCGTAGCACCAAACGTTGCTTTAGAGATCTCAGCGGTTAATATTTCGTAATCTTTCTGTTCTTGTGCCCCTCTTTTCTGCCACTCGTCCGTCAGTTCTTCACGAATGATAATCCCACGCATCCGGTTTTCAATCCAACCTTCCGGGTAACCCTTGAGCTTGTAAAGCATTCGCGCCCGGCGTTGAGCCAGTTCTGGATTCTCAATTTCTTGTACTCGTTCAAAACCAACTTTTGCCAACCAGCGTTTAAACGGTTCGGCTTTCGGAGAGGGGATTGACTGGACAATTCTGAAAATCGTTTCAGTATTGCCACAGTCAGTCAAGTATTCCTTGTTATTTGGGGCTAAAAGCTTCAACTGTACGATTTTATCGTACACTTCCTTAAATCCTTCTGCTGCCAATTTCCTTTTTAAGTCACTCCAATATCTTTTAGCGATGCTCGACCCCGTTAGTGCTTCAACGACATCGATCACTGAAAACCACCATTCACCTTTGTGAATAATTCTGCGGATTTTTTTGTTTTTAAATATGGCAATTTTTGTATCCTCCATAAATTTCACTCCAGAAACTGAGGGAGATTTGTTTCGGAGATAATAATTTGTTTGCTTTCACCGGCGACAACCTGTTTTGCCACCTTGCGGACAATATTGTTAATAGTGCGTTCCAAAGTCCGAATTCCCGAATCAAACCCCAATGGCCGGACGATTTTTGGCCACACATCGGTGCCAATCTTGATGGCGTCCGGCGGCAGTCCCGACTCTGCCAAAATCTTGGGCAAAACAAAATCGCGGCCGATCGTTATTTTCTCCTCGTCGGTATAGGACGGCATCTGGATGGGCTCAAGCCGGTCCAGGACGGCCGTACTGATATTATTGGTGTTATTCGACGTGGCAATAAACAATACTTCCGAAAGATCAAAAGGATAGTCAATATAGTGATCGGTATAGCGGCTGTTCTGTTCCGGATCCAAAAGTTCTACCAGAACTCCCATAATCGTGGCTCGCGCATCGTCTGCTACCCGGTCAATTTCATCCAGCAAAATTACCGGATTTTTGGTCCCGGCCCGGCGGAGGGATTTAATAATCGCTCCGGGTTCCGCGTCGGCATAGGCTCGGCTTTGCCCCCGTAAATATAACGCGTCGCCAATTCCTCCAAAAGGGATCCGTTCAAACTTGCGTCCCATGGCATCGGCGATCGAATAGGCGAGAGTAGTTTTGCCTGTTCCCACCAACCCGACAAGAAGCAAAATAGGAGCTCGGTTAAACTTTACATCCCGGGCGGCGTCGAGGGACCTGGTCTTATCACTAGTTAGTTTTAGGACCGAAAGGTACTCCAGTATCTTGTCCTTGGCTTGCTTCAGTCCATAATGATTCCTGTTCAAAACTTTTTCCGCGTTGGCAACATCCAAAACATCTTGAGAGCGGTTGTTCCACGGAAGAGTCGTGACCCAATCAATATACCGGCTCGCACTGTCAAACTCCGAGGCATAATTTCCTCCCAGTTTCGCGATCCGGTCCAGCCGGACAACCATTCCTTTCGCTTTTTCCAACAAATCAGGAGGCAGCCGCGCCGAGAGGACCTTTTCTTCCCAATTTTTACTCTCTTCCAGGACAGTGGTATCCATGAAGTCAGTATAGCAATTTTTCCTGAGGGAATTTAATACCTGTCTCTTCGTCCTCCGCGATCCCGGCTACC
>CAZRUW010000079.1:0-2502 GCA_964603445.1 uncultured Gammaproteobacteria bacterium
AATAATATTGGCATGGGTGACGACCGCAAATGTCCCCTTTTGATTTTCCAGCTTGTTTATCCAGCAAACCGCCCGTTGAAAGGTCTGTATGAAAGACTCTCCGTTGGGGAAAACGACCTTACTTGGTCTTTTGAGCCACAAGGAGTAGAGATCCGGCCATTTTCTGGCAATCTCTATTTTAGTTTTCCCTTCCCAATCACCGTGATTCGTTTCCAAAATATCTTTTTCTAAAACTGGTTTTCCTAACGCTTCCGCGGTCGTCATAGTTCGCAACAAGGGACTGGAGAACACAGTGTCAAACTTTGTCTTGCCAAATCGTTTCTGCAAAGCAAGAATCTGCTTTTTTCCCAAAGGAGACAGAGGCGTGTCAAAACTTTGGCCCTGATAACGTCCTTGGGTATTGGCCACCGATTCTGCGTGACGGATGAGATAAATTTTGGCCATAAAAAAACACCTCTTCTCAGCTTCGGCTTTTCGAGGTGCCACCTAAGCGCTACTCAATTTTGATTTTACGGTTTTCTCCGGCCTGGTTGCGACTCCAAGCAGCTTGTCCGATGGAATTCAGACTCAAATGCTTTTTATGCTAAAAACAATTTAGACTTATAAATTTGCCGTTTGAATGGGTCTAGCATAAGCCCCATGCCTTCAAGGGTTAAAACTCCAAGCAGGGCGGTGTCGTTTTTCTCGCCAAGGACAACAGGTGAAGCAATCTGGTCACCAGAATACTCTACAAAGGCATTCCCGATCTTTCTGCTGATAATCTTACCGTCTGCTAAGGAAAAATCTTGTTCTTTTTCCACTTTCAGTCCGAGGTCTTTCCAGATACGCTCAGGTAAGACGGTGAAATGGGCACCAGAATCGACCAAAAACTCCCCCTCGTACGTTTTCTTTGGATCCTTCAGGTTTTTTATTTTAAGAGTAACAGCAGTCATTCCCATAGCGTTGAATTTATATCATAAATTGAGATCGGAAGCAATTGTTTGCATTCCGGAAAGAACTACACCAACGAATTTATCCAGGGGCAAACCGAGCTTTTCCTCACACTTGGCAACATCCTCACGTTTGGCCCCGGCGGCAAAGGCTTTGGTTTTGAATTTGGAAAGAACTTTCTCCACGGTAACGTCGGCAAGTTTTTTGTTCGGTTGCACCAAAGCGGTAGCCACAATCAGACCGGTCAATTCATCACAACAAAAAAGGGCCCACTGCATCTGGTTTTTTGGCTCCTGCCCCAGGTGAGAAGCACCATGAGAACGGATACCTTCCAGCAGTTCCTCATTTGTTTCTCCCAGTTCTTCAACCCATTCCGCTATCAATTTTGAGTGACTGACCATATCTTCTTTTGTCTGTTCATAGTCCCCGTCATGAAGAAGCCCGACGATTCCCCAGACGTCTTCACGAATAGGTTCTAGGTTCTGGGTTCTAGTGGCTAGAAAATACTTTGCAAGACTTTTCATTGCTGCCTCAACGGAATAGCAGTGCCGGCGCAAGTTTTGGCTTTGCATTTTGGAGTGAAGAAGATTGAGAGCTTGCTGGCGAGTGATCATATTTTATTTCTATATTCTAACCTACTCTTCAATAATTTCTCCGAATAACCACCTTCTTTAGTAAATTTTTCCTCAAGCGATTTAATTTGCCTATCTAGAAGAAAACTTTGTTGATGACCTAGTGTCAATATGAGGTTGGCTGCCTCTTCTGAACTCTTTGGGAGACTTGGAGTATTTGGAGAGTTTGGGGATTTTTGAAAATCCCAAAGGACCCTAAACCCTCTAAATTCCCTTATTTTAGGATGGTCTTTATCCCAAAGGGTAAATTTCCTCTGCCTGAGAAAATCCCGAAAGTCTTCCATTAGTTCTTCAAGTGAGGCAATTGCCACACCCAGTAACTTGATGTAACTTTTAAGACTCTTCTCCAAGTGTCCTTCAGCTATGTTTTGTTTATTGCTTCTTCCTGCCTGAATCATTTGTTCCCGAAGACGAACAAAATCACGATCTGGTAAAAAAGCGTTACAAAATTCAACAGTCAAATCGTAGATAACCGTGGCCAGTTGGTAAGTTTTCAGGTATTTGTAACCAGGTTCTGACATTATTATTTTTCCGGCCGCAAGAGAGGGAAAGGAATGACTTCTTTAATGTTAGGGGCGTCAGTGAGAAGCATTACCAGACGGTCGATGCCAATGGCAATCCCGCAGGTGGGAGGAAAACCATGCTCAATAGCGGTGAGATAGTCATAATCCGTTTGGTGCGCTTCTTCAAAACCAGCCTCCTTGCGTTTTTTTTCTTCGACAAAACGCTGCCGTAAATCCACCGGGTCATTGAGTTCGGTGTAGTTATTACCCAACTCTGATCCAAAAGCGAACATCTCGAAACGTTGGGTAAATCTGGGATCGAGACATTTTTTGGCTAAAGGTGAGACCTCCACCGGGTAATCGTAGATCATGGTCGGGGCAAAAAGTTTTTCTTCGACCAACTCCTCAAAAGCAAAGGCGATCATTTCCCCAATGGT
>CAZRUW010000080.1:0-5171 GCA_964603445.1 uncultured Gammaproteobacteria bacterium
CCATTGAGAGCTTTATTCTCAACAAGGAAATCTATGAAGTCCCTGACGAAAAGTATAACGAAACTCTCGAAGAACTATCCTCTCTTCTAGATGTCAAAGATCTCTTAAAAGTTCAGGTTCGAAAACTCTCCTTGGGGGAGAGAATGAAAATGGAATTGATTGCGGCTTTAATCCATAGTCCCAAAGTTCTCTTCCTCGACGAACCAACTATTGGTCTGGATGTGGTGGCCCAGAAGAAAATGCGCGATTTCATCAAGGTTTATAACCTGAAGTATCAATCCACCATCATCTTGACCAGTCACTACATGGATGACGTTAAAGAACTGTGTAAGAGAATAATCATCATTGACAAAGGAAAGGTGCTTTTTGATGGTGAACTTGCGGAAATTGTGAGAAAATTTGCGGACCATAAAGTGCTCTCAGTGGTTTTGGAAAAAGAACTCTCCCGAAAACAGTTTGAGAAATTGGAAGTCCTGGGCGGAGTTAAAGAATACAACTTCCCCAAACTGGTCCTGATGGTCCCACGCGAAAACTCCAATAAAGTCGCTTCGAAACTTCTTCAGTCCTATCCGGTAGCCGATCTCAACATTGAAGAGTCACAAATAGAGGATATTATCAGGGAAGTATTTACAGGAAAAGATGTCGCGTGACCCTTCGATAAACTCAGGGTCATACTGAGTACTGTCGAAGTATGAGAAAATACTGGACAGTTTTTAATGTTTCCTGGCAGAGCGGCTTCGTTTATCGCCTTAATTTTATCCTCTGGCGGGTTCGCAGCGTTATTGTCATCCTCACGATCTATTTCTTATGGGAAGCCATCTTTCAGAACGGAGGAACAATTCTGGGCTATACCCGGGAAAAGATTTTAACCTATGTTTTTTTGACCCTGGTTCTGCGCTCGCTGATCCTTGGCCAACGCAGTATGGACTCCGCCGGAGAAATCGCCGACGGAAGACTGTCTAACTATCTTCTCAAGCCTGTAAACTATCACCTCTATTGGTTCACCCGCGACCTGGCTGACAAGCTCCTCAATTTGGCCTTCTCCGTTTTCGAAATAACCCTTCTTTATTTCGTTCTTCGTCCCCCGATCTTCCTTCAGACCGACCCCCTCACTCTCCTATTTTTTTTCTTCAGTGTTGTTCTTGCCGCCCTGCTGAACTTTTTGCTGGGTAACCTTTCCTCCAATTTTTCCTTCTGGACTCCGGGAAACAGTTGGGGTTTTTGGTTCGCCTATTTGGTTCTCCAGGATTTTCTGGGGGGAGTGGTCTTTCCCCTGGATATCTTTCCACCGGCTCTGTATCACCTGATTATGGCCCTTCCGTTTCCCTATCTTCTTTTCTTTCCGGTAAATGTATACCTGGGCAAAATTGCCGGCCCGGATCTTGTTGCCGGTTTTGGCGCCGTGTTTCTCTGGATCTTTCTTTTTCTGTTTTTAACCCAAAAAGAATGGCTCCGGGGGCTTAAAAGCTACCAAGCGGAGGGAAGATAGACGAATAAACAAATAAACCAATAAACCAATAACCCAATAACTCAATTAACTGGCAGAATGCAATTGAAAAAATATCTCAAAATCTGGCTTTTGATGACCTCAAATTCGTTTCAGACGATGCTTGCCTCGCGTCTGGGTATTATCATTTTTCTTTTCGGGAAGCTTCTCCGCTTCTCGCTTTCCCTGGCTTTTATCTATTTTTTGTTCACAGGGACCAAAGGAGTCTTGGAGTTCAACCGGGAACAAACTCTCCTCTTTCTCTTGACCTTCATTTTCCTGGGGGGAGTGGGGCAGATGCTTTTTCGGGAAGCCTACCGTTTTCGGGGCCGGCTCGTGTCCGGAGACTTCGATTTTGACCTTCTTAAACCCGTCCATCCCTTGCTTCGCAATCTGGCCGGGGGGTTTGATTTCCTTGATCTGTTAACCATGCCGGTTTACCTGTATGTTCTTTTTAAAATTATTTCCAGTCTGCATTTTTCGCCTCTGGAAATGTTGCTTTACGTTCTTCTCCTCTTTAACGGCCTGGTTATTATTATGGCCATTCATATTCTGGTCGTGGCTTTTGGCATAATTACCACCGAAATTGACAGCCTGATCATGGTCTATCGGGACATTGAAACCATGGGCCGGTTTCCTGTGGATATCTACAAGGAACCGTTGCGGCAACTTTTAACCTTTGTTGTCCCCATTGGGATAATGTTCACTTTTCCGGCCAAAGCCCTCCTGGGTTTGTTGTCCTGGCAGGGAATTGTCCTGGCGGTAATTTTTGGGGCAGTTAGCCTGAAGATTGGCCTCGCTTTTTGGAATTATTCCGTCAGGCGCTATTCCAGCGCCAGCAGTTAATCCTCATTCTTTGACTTTGGGTGATCCTTGCCGGATTTTTTGGAAGGAAAATTTCGCCCCGGTTTTTCGGGACTTTTGTCCAGGTTCTGAATTATCTGATCAATTTCCTTTTGGGTTTCGGTAATTGATTGGATTGTCTGGGTAGTATTGGTTTCCGTTGAATTCTGTTGGGTTGACGGCCGCACCGTGGTTGGCGTTGTTGTTATCCCCCCGGCGTTTGTATTGTTGGCAGGATACGAATAAGTGGGAGGCGGGGTTTGCGTTGTGGCTGTCGGGGGCATTGCTGGCTGGGCAGTTGTTTGAACGGTTGTAGGCACTAGTGGCGGGGATGGCGGCGTTTGTCCTTGTGCCCCGGAGCTATTTTGGACATACACCACCATAACCATTTGTTTTTGGGTTTCCAGTTTTTGGTTGTAAGCGATCAGGTTTGTAAGGAGTTGTTCCCTGGCCTGTTCATTCTGGGTCTGGATCACTTTTTGTTCCGCTGTTTTAAGCGATGTTTGCAGCTGGGAAAGACCCAAAGTATTGTCCGATTTAACCAGAGTCGTGGCCTCGGAAAACCTTCGGTCGGCAATCGCCACCTCATAGTCGGCCGCCGCCTTGCTTTGTCCCAGGGCTAAACGGGGAACTTCCTCAACTCCCAGTTTGACGTTATAAAACAGCTGGCCCGGTAAGAGATTCCAGGTAGCCAGCATGACAAAGGTAGGAAAGGCCAGTAATACTGAGATCCAAAGGGAGTACGACTGCAGAAATCTGGGCAAGACAATAGGCATAAGACTAGCTTAAATCTAAACACAGTCACTTTGCAAGCTTCCCCCTTCAAGCTAGAATAGGCTAGTGTATGAATAAACTCATTGTTATTACCGGCCCGACTGCCGTTGGCAAAACCAATTTGGGGCTAGAGCTGGCAAAAAAATTCTCCGGCGAAATTGTTTCCGCGGACAGCCGCCAGGTCTATAAATACCTGGATATCGGAACAGGAAAGGATATCAAAGGCGCGAAGTTCGAGATAATGGATAAGCGTTACAAGATAAAAGCTAAGAAAAAAGATGAAAGAAGCCGAAGAAAATGGGAACTGGGATATTACAAAATTAAGGGAGTAAAAATTTGGGGCCTGGATATAGTTCTGCCGGACTATCACTTCAACGTTTCTGACTATGTCGAATATGCCATTCCGGTTATAAGTGACATTTGGGCCGGAGGGAAACTTCCCATAATTGTTGGCGGCAGCGGCCAGTACATTAAGGAGCTTCTCTGTCCTTCGGAAACCCTTCATGTTCCACCCGACCCGGGGCTTCGCCAAAAACTATCTTCCCTACCAGTAAACCAACTCCGGAAGGAACTCCAAAAAGCCGACTTTTCAAAATGGGAAAGAATGAACCAATCCGATCGAAATAATCCCCGCCGCTTAGTCCGGGCCATAGAGGTAGCTCTCTCAAGCCCCCAAAAGGGGTTGAACCCCTTTTTGCCTCGATTGGGAAGCCTAATTATTGGGCTCACGGCGCCAAAGGAGATTCTTTACCAACGCATAAACGACCGGATCAAAACCCGGTTGCAAATGGGGATGGCCAAAGAGAGGAAAAAGTTGCAGGCAATGGGTTACCGTCCGGACGCTCTTGGCTATAAAGAAGAATCAATTGAACAATGGCAAAAGGATGAACATGCCTATGCCAGAAGGCAGTTAACCTATCAAAAAAAGCTTCCGGGGATAACATGGTTTGACATCGCGGATCCCACGTTTCACAATAAGGTGCTATGGCTGATAAAAAAATTCGTTTCGCCGATGAAGGCCAAAAAAAGAAATATGCCGACTATCTGGCGCAGGGAGAAGAAATAATTGCTGTTTTTGGAATCGGGGACCGTTATTTCTGGTTTAACGTCGTTTCGCTCTTTATTTTGTCCATTCCTTTAATCGGCCTGCCGTTTCTTCTCAAACTTATCCATCTTCGCCATAAGCTGACCTATATTCTCACTGACCGGCGGGTGGTAATAAAAGACGGTGTCTTTTCTGTCAAAATAACGACGGCCCCTTATGACAAGATTACTCACATCACTGTCCGGGAAGACTTTTTCAAAAAGGTCAGTTGGGGAATCGGGGACATTACCATTCACACGGCCGGTCCGACCCCGGTGGAAATAGATTTGGTTAAAGTGCAAAATCCCATGCAGGTAAAAAATCTCATCGAAGAACTAATTGTCAAAGAAAGATCGCTTTTGGGAACAATCTCGGCAAACGAACCGACTATCAAGCCGCTAGTTTAAAAGGGTTCATCCTGAGCCTGTCGAATGGGTTCACCCTGAGCTTGCCGAAGGGGACTTTACTTTTCTTTAACTAAAGTTCTACAATCAATTATGCCAACGGTTATGGACAACAATGCAAACCCGAACTTAAAAAAAATTCTCTTGGTTGATGACGATCAGGCCCTCCGGCAGCTCTACAACTTGGAACTTTCCGGCCGGAAATATACCGTGTTGGAGGCCGACAATGGCGAAGTGGGAATAACTAAGGCCAAAAGTGAACATCCCGACCTGATCCTTCTTGATGTTATGATGCCCCAGCTTGACGGCGTCGCCACCCTGGCGAAATTAAAAGGTGATCCTGATACCCAGACCATTCCGGTGATCATGCTGACGAATTTCGGCCAGGAAAACCTGGTCCAGCAGGCTTTCAGTCTTGGCGCCACGGATTACCTGCTCAAATATAAGGTGACCCCAGCCGAAATGGCTGACAAAGTCGCGGAAATTTTGTCCCCCAAATCCCCGGCAGTCTAGGTTCCCCCTTTCAAACTTTAATATTTGATATTTAATATTTGATATTTGATAATCTAGTGGTATGTCT
>CAZRUW010000081.1:0-5508 GCA_964603445.1 uncultured Gammaproteobacteria bacterium
CGACATAACAAGCTTTGCTCTTAAAGGGATAAGCGTCGAGTGGCCCCAAAAACCTGACAATGTGGTCTTTGCCCAAATTTGCTCTCTTTCCGGGCTTCTCCCTGACCACAATTGCCCCGAAAGAGGGGAATATTTCATCAAAGCTTTTGTTCCGAAAGACAAAGACAATGTTTGGGACCAGAAAAAATCCCTTCTTGTTTATAAAGACTCCCACAAACAGCCTGGTCCCAACGACCACCCCACCCCCGACCAACTGACCAACGAAGACCACATCGTCATCTCCGACCCTCTCCAAAAAGATTATTGCGTTGATTGTCCACACTAATAATGCTATCTTAAAACTGTGAAGCTAAAACATTGCTCTTGCGCTTGCTACCATCGCAATCGTCCATTTTAAAACTAGAAGTGCACATTCAGGACAACCGAAAACTTCCAAACCCAATCCAATAAATAGCCCCATTGGTAACCCCGCTGACAAAATTACACCCAAAGCCTCGCCATTGAATTCTTGCGACTGCTCGATCATAATGGCAAACTTTAGCGGTGCCAACGAATTTCTGGTTACCAACGAATCCGGACAACAGACTGGGTTTTTTCAAACAGGCAAAAACTATCACGTCAATAACATTCCTGATTCATCCTACAACTGGCAGAGTGGAATCACCAACCAGCTTGATAAAAGCAGGTCAATATCAGGCACTCACCTTCTCCAAGTTAATCCGGCCGAAAACGGCAAGTACACCCTGCAAGTTTTTGCCTTTTTTTTAAACACAACTGTTTTTCCCTATAA
Organism: uncultured Gammaproteobacteria bacterium; assembly: GCA_964603445.1. Classification (GTDB taxonomy): domain Bacteria; phylum Patescibacteriota; class Microgenomatia; order JAMCZE01; family JAMCZE01; genus CAZRUW01. The sequence continues at coordinate 791 of CAZRUW010000081.1, forward strand.
GTTAGACCCAACCCCCGGGCCATACGAGCTAAATTTAACAGTCGTCTATGGACCGAATAAAGAGAAAGCAGCAACTATCTCTGGTGTTTTAGGAACGGGCGGAATTGATAAATATGTCTTCAATCTTCCCGATTGGTCTGTCCAGAAAATCAGGAACTGACCTTTCATCCAGACGCCGCTTATTGACATCCCATATCTCGTCAGGTGAATAACCCAGACCATACGGTCAGGGATCTAAGTAAGGTAGGTGAGCGATTGCCCAAGATATTGACAAACCATACCTTTTGTCATAAAATAGTTTGTGAAGCCTTTCGATTGGAACGAGGAAAAAAACCGAAAACTTAAAGAAGAGATGGATATTTCTTTTGAAGAAGTTATTAATGCGATCGAAAATGGCGGTTTACTTGATGAAATTGCCAATCCAAACAAAGAAAAATATGAAACTCCACGGGCAAAGCCCGTGGTTTCTGGCGAAACGGTTTCGCCGAGTATTCTTTTCGAGCTTGCTTCACCCACGGGCAGAGCCCGTGGTGCTCGCAAGTTCAAAAATAGCAGTCAAAAAATGTGCGTGGTAGAAATTGACAGTTATGTCTACCTTGTTCCTTTTATTGAGGACAAAGAAAAGATATTTTTAAAAACCGTTTTCCCAAGCCGAATGGCAACGAGGAAATATCTCATCAAGGGAAATAAAAAATGAAATACTACGATTTAGACGAAGAGGAAAGACAACTCCTTGAGGCGTATGATAAAGGAGAATTTAAACGTGTCAAAAATTTCGCCGCCGAAAAAAGACGGCTGCAAAAAATTGCCAAATATACTCTGGCAAAAACCAAAAATGTAAATCTAAGAGTGTCTCAAAGAACCCTGATCAAACTCAAAGCCAAGGCCGCCGAACAAGGTTTGCCCTATCAGACTCTTGCCGCTTCCATCCTCCACCGTTACGCCACCGGGAATCTCTAATCCCAACTAATATTCCCGATTGCCAATTACCCTTTTTTGATTGATAATCACCCCAGTCTTGGGAAGCATCCCTCACCGTAAGAGGAAATGCCCAATCAAAAACATGCTCAAAACCCATTCCTAGAATCCCTTCAAATTGCCGGGCAGATATTAATTGCCATCGGTACTCCCCCCTTGTTCGCCCTCAAAATTCTTCTCTGGACCGTTATCTGGACCGGCAATCTGGGCTTAAAAATTGCCCAAAAAGCTCTTAATCTCATTCAGGGCGTTCTCGAAACCGCCGCCTGGCTCCAAAAAACCCTCTTTCAATCGATCATAATTCTAACACACCATCTTCGCAACGCCTTGGTCCAAATCACCCACGACACCCTCAAAAATTTGTCTGAGAGTCAAAACCAATTAATTTCCTTTCAAAAGAAAACTGCTAACCTCGCCAGATCTGCCATTAACTTCCTGCCCGTGAAGACTGGCCCCTTACTCCATCAAGTCCTTTTTGCTTTCCAGTCGCTTCTCCCGCGGACCCACAAACGTCTCCCGATCCGTCCCGAGAAAAAACGCCCCCCCAAACCCCCGGTATCATTCCTTTCCAAACTGCGGTATTTTACCATCGGTGTCCTAGCCTTCTTTTTTCTGTTTTTTGCGCCCTTCTGGATAAAATCCCAGCTTGACCTCCTCCCCAACCCCCGGCTCCTGACTGTCCGGGATATTCCTGTTTCCACCAAAATCCTCGACCGCCACGGCACCCTCCTTTATCAAATTTATTCCGGTGAAAACCGCACCATTGTTCCCCTGGCCTCCCTGCCCGGATACGTCGTTGACGCCACCATTGCCATCGAGGATAAAAATTTCTATCACCACTTCGGCTTCGATCCGGTCGGAATCGCCCGCGCCGCGTTTGCCAACACTCTGGGCAATGGCGGCACTCAGGGCGGCTCCACCATCACCCAACAACTGGTCAAATCCGCCCTTCTCACCCCGGAACAAACTTTCTCCCGTAAAATAAAAGAGGTCATTCTCGCTTTTTGGGCCGAACGCCTCTATTCCAAAGGTGAAATCCTCACCATGTATCTCAATCAGGTCCCCTACGGCGGTGCCGCTTATGGCATCGAAGCTGCTTCTCAAACCTACTTTCATAAAGACGCCAAAAACCTCGATCTTGCCCAGGCCGCCCTTCTTGCCGGGTTGCCATCAGCCCCCACCACCTATTCCCCGTTCGGCTCCCACCCGGAGCTCGCCAAAGAGAGACAAGAACAGGTTCTTGACGCCATGGTTAGCCAAGGTTACATCACCGCTTTTCAGGCCGATGCCGCCAAAAACGAGCCGCTCCGGTTTGCCCCTATTCCCACCGAAATCAAAGCTCCCCATTTTGTAATGTATGTCAAGGACTATCTCATCCAAAAATACGGTATTCGGCAAGTCGAACAGGGCGGACTGGAAGTTATTACCTCTCTTGACTACCCAACTTACGAAGCTGTCAGCCGTTTCGTCCACGACGGGGTTGAAAAACAAAACTCTCTCCACGTCGGCAACGGCGCCGCCCTGGTCACCAACCCTTCAACCGGCGAAATCCTCGCCATGGTTGGTTCCGCCGACTTCTTTGACACTGCCCATGACGGCAACGTCAACGTCACCATTGCCAATCGCAGCCCCGGATCATCAATAAAACCCCTAAACTATGCCCTCGCCTTTGATCGCGGGCTAATTACCCCCTCAACCATCATTGACGATTCTCCGACAGTCTACCGGACCGCCGGCTCCCCGCCGTACGCGCCTCAAAACTATGACAACCGCTTCCACGGTCGTGTCACCGCCCGCGTTGCCCTCGGATCCTCCTACAACATCCCGGCCGTCAAGGTTCTGGAAAAAAACGGTGTCGATAATTTCCTCGATTTCGCCGCCAAAATGGGTATCACCACCCTCACCGACCGCAGTCGCTTCGGCCTGTCAATTACCCTCGGGGGCGGCGAGGTCAAAATGGTGGACATGGCCGCCGCCTACAGCGTTTTTGCCAATGGCGGCGTTAAAGTAGATTTAAAACCAGTTCTCAAAGTCACGGATTTCCGCGGCAATGTTTTGGAAGATAACACTAATCCCTATCCGCTAACTGCTAACCGCTCGTCTGTGATAAGTCCCCAAACCGCCTTCTTGATCAGTAACATTCTTGCTGACGACTCTGCCCGCGCTCCCACCTTCGGCCGGGGTAGCATCCTCAACATTCCCGGACACACCGTCTCCGTTAAAACCGGTACGGCGGAAACCAAACGGGACAACTGGACCATTGGCTATACTCCGGATGTTCTCGCCGCTGTCTGGGTCGGCAACAATGACAACTCTCCCATGAGTCCGTTTTTGGAATCCGGAAACACCGGCGCCGCGGCCATCTGGAACCCTATCATGACCTATCTCCTCGCCAACAAACCCGACGAACCCATTACTCCGCCTGACAACATCGTTGCCATCCCCATCTGCACCATAAACGGTCTTCTCACCTGCGAAAACTGTCCTTCCACCCGAACAGAATACTTCACCAAAGGGACCGAGCCCAAAGTTGCCTGCAAAATCACCCCGGAAGATCTGGAGAAAATGAAGAAGGTCCAGGAGCAAAACAAGCCTAATCCTTAAGACACTTAAGTCACTTATGTATGACGGTCCGCCACATTACTGGCGGCAAACGAGTCCGGTTTAGTCTTGCACAAAAATCCGCTCCCTTTGATCATTCCCACAATTTCATTAATCATGGTCCTTGTCTCTCCCCCCATGCCCACATCCACATGAATTTCCAAAAATTTCTCCAGCGGCAAATCCCGCTTCTTAAACTCTTCCAAAAGCCGCTGAGCCAAAATCAAAGAGTAGGTCGCCTCCTCATACATGCGCTGTCGCAAATCCTTGATGCCGGATCTGTTCACCTCTCCCCAAAAATAAACCCCGCCATGGCCCACATGGTGCACCACCACGGCCGACACAAAGTGGGCCGCGTTTGATGTGGTCAATTCCGAATCCGTCCCTACCACAATACGAAAGTACGAGTTATTTTCTTTCGCCTCGCCGAAGTCTTCGACGTAGGCGGGTTTTTTAACAAATTGTAGTGTTTGGTCCACTACTCCGGACAAATCCAAAGATCCAAATGTTGGCGACCGGAAAGAATCTATGTGATGGTCTGTCATTTAAGGCTTTCGAAGTATTATCAGCCTATCCCTCTCGAAGCACCGATATTATATACTACGCCCAGAGAAAATTCGAATACCAAATTTCGAAATTCGAAACAAATTCAAATGATGGAAACCAAAAACCCAAAACACTACGATCTCGAAGAAAGAACTTTGGAATTTGCCAAGCAGTGTAGAAACTTTATTAAAAAACTACCAAGAACAATAACTAATTTTGAGGACTGCCCTCAGCTAACACGATCCTCAGGATCAGTCGGGGCAAACTATATCGAAGCCAATGAGGCGTTGAGCAAGAAAGATTTTTTAATGCGCGTTAAAATCTGTCGCAAGGAAGCCAAAGAAACTCGATACTGGCTAAGACTCGTTGATGCGTTTAATGACCCGTCGTTAGAAAATACTCGGGAAACTCTCATCAAAGAAACAACCGAGTTGATGAATATCTTTGGTTCGATTATCCGTAAGTCCGAATGAAACTCCACGAGCTAACGCTCGTGGTATCTTACGATACGGCTTCGCCACGTCTGACGTGGCTTCGCCGAGTATTCTTTTCGAGCTTGTTTCATCCGCTAGCTAACACTAGCGGTATTCACA
>CAZRUW010000082.1:0-5086 GCA_964603445.1 uncultured Gammaproteobacteria bacterium
GAGCTTACTTTTACGGATCAGGGGGCCAAAAAATTTGAGGAAATTACCAAACGAAATCTCAACAAACAACTGGCCATTTTTCTGGACAACCAACTTTTAATGGCCCCGACAATTCAGACCGTCATTAGTGGCGGCCAGGCAATTATTTCCGGTAATTTCACGGCGGCTCAAACAAAAGAGTTTGCCATTCTACTTAATTCCGGGGCCCTGCCTGCACCTGTTAAGATAGTTGAACAGCGCACAGTGGGAGCTACTTTGGGTCAGGACTCCATAAATAAAAGTCTGGTCGCCGGAGCCATCGGCCTTTTAATTGTCGCCCTGTTTATGATTGCCAACTATGGCAAACTGGGCTTGTTTGCCGACACTGCTCTGATTATTTATTCCCTTCTGGTTCTGGCCATCTTTAAGTTAATTCCCGTGACTCTTACTTTGGCCGGTATCGCCGGGTTTATTCTTTCTATTGGCATGGCTGTTGATGCCAACATTCTGATTTTTGAACGGATGAAAGAAGAAATCCGTTGGGGCAGAAATATTCTGGCGGCTGTCGAACTGGGCTTTTCCCGAGCCTTTCCTTCCATTCGCGACTCCAATGCGAGCAGCCTTCTTACCTGCGCCATCCTGTACTGGTTTGGCACCGGGCCGGTCAAAGGCTTTGCTGTGACTCTGGCAATAGGCATTGCTGTTTCCTTATTCACAGCCGTAACTGTGACGCGGACCCTTTTGCGAATTTTTAAAAAGTAATCACGAATAAGCGAATTCGTATATATGTTTAGTATTCGAATATTCGCGATTACTCACTTTTTATGTGGAACTTAATGAAATTTAAATATATTTTCTTTGCGATTTCCCTCCTGGTTATTTTGCCAGGCCTATTTTCTTTGGCAAAATTTGGGTTAAGGCTGTCCATCGATTTCACCGGGGGCACTCTTCTTGAAATAAGGGATGTGGGGATAAAAACCCCCAATGATGTTAATGAGGTTAAGAAAATTTTTTCTGCTGACGGCGTGGAAGTGGCTTCCGTTCAACAAACAGGTGATGGCACCTATCTTTTTCGAACCAAGGATATGAGCCAACAGACAAAGAGCAAGGTCTATGCCGACATCGGCAAAAAATACGGGACCGTCTTTGAAATCCGCTATGAAACCGTCGGCCCGGTGATTGGCAAGGAGCTGACCAACAAGGCTTTGGAGTCCGTGCTCTTGGCCAGTCTGGCCATCATCATCTATATTGCTTATGCCTTTCGGGAAATCCCCAAACCCTATTCACCCTGGAAATTCGGCATCACCGCTGTTGTTGCTTTATTGCACGATGTCTTGGTGGTCGTCGGTATCTTTTCCCTTTTGGGGCATTTCTTTGGGGTGGAAGTGGACTCTCTCTTTGTGACCGCCCTTTTGACGGTTATAGGCTTCAGTGTTCATGACACCATTGTTGTTTTTGACCGCATCCGCGAAAATCTGCGAAAAACTGCCGGCAGGGTCGGCTTCACTGAAGTGGTCAATGAATCGCTTTTGCAAACTCTCGGCCGCTCTTTGACCACTTCCCTGACCGTACTCTTTACCCTTCTGGCCCTGCTCCTTTTTGGCGGCGAGTCCATTCGCTATTTTGTTCTGGCCCTTTTTGTCGGCATATTCTCCGGCACCTATTCCTCAATCTTCAACGCCGCCCCGCTTTTGGTTCTCTGGGAAGAAAAAAATGAGAAAAGAGTCCCTAAAAATTGACAGCCGAACCATCACCTATTATATTACTTTCCCAATTCTTTAATCCGGTTGATCAAAAAGTCCCTCTCATTTTTCAGCGGGTCTTCCATTATTTCCTCAAAAAGGGCGTTTAAAATTTCCCCAACCTTCGGCCCCGGCCCAATATTTAATATTTCCATCACGTCATTGCCGTCAACCTTCAGGTCACTTACCGAAGGAATATGTTTCTGAACCTCGATTATTCTTTTTTTGAACTCCTCATGCCGCCAGCTGGTCTGCGGGGTACCGGATCCTAATCGATCAGCTGTGCGCAAATCCAGCATGTCGGTGGTGTTTTGTGCGCCCACCCGGCGAATAAAGCGCCTCACCGCGGCATCCGTCAGAAATTCGGAAACGGTGAACATGTGCCAGCGAACCAGCATGTACAGCTTTTCCCGATCTTCCTTAGAAAGATGCCACCGGTCGGCAATCTGTTTGGCAATATTGGCTCCCACGGTTTCGTGATTGTAAAAGGTGGCTTTTCCGTTTCGTTCCCGAAAGGTTACCGGTTTGCCGATGTCATGGATAAGCGTGGCCAACCGGACAATCCAGTTTTTGTTTGGGCAAAACTGCAAACACTTGAGGCTATGAGTGAAGACATCATCGACATGATGAGTCCCTTTTTGGCTCACTCCCACGCCCTTGACCAGCTCGGGCAAAATATATGCCAAAAGACCGGCGTTGTATAACAGTTTCATCCCGTCAGCGGGGAAATCCGACGACAGAACTTTAGTCATCTCACCCCGGATTCGCTCGCCGGAAACACCAGCAATTTTTGCGGCATTTTTTTTGATGGCGGTAAAAGTTTCCTCTTCGATTACAAAACCCAACTGGGTAGCAATGCGGATTGCCCGGATCATCCGAAGACTGTCTTCCTCAAAACGGTCCCGGGGATTTCCCACGGCCCGGACAATCTTGGCTCGCAAATCCTCTTGACCATGATAAGGATCAACAATTTCGGGTTTACCCTGAGTATAGCGAAGGGCTATTGCACTGATCGTTAATTCTCTCCTGGCCAAATCTTCTTCAATAGTCTTTGCCCACGAAACTTCGTCTGGATGACGGGCATCGGAATATTTTCCTTCTTTCCTGTATGTGGTCACTTCAAAAATATCTTCCGTCTCTCCTTGAATATTTTTCCTCTTGACGCCCACCGTACCGAATTTGTTGTCATAAAAACTTTCCGGGAACAATTTCTGAATCTCCTCCGGTGTGGCGTTGGTGGCAAAATCCCAGGTTTTTGTTGGCCGGTCTAATAAAATATCCCGCACCGATCCGCCGACGGCATAGCACTCAAAACCGGCCTTTTGAAAGGTTTTGATAAAATCGAGAACAGCAACTGGTAACAGAATAGCCATTTGTATATTCGTATATTTAGTCTAATATTCGAATATTCGGGATTACTCTTAAATTCTAGCATGACCCGTTCGACGATGCTCAGGCCTTTGGCCCTGAGGACTTCAACGGTGAGCTCAGTCGAACCGCTCAGGCTCGAAGGGGTCATACTGAGTCTATCGAAATATGAAGTGGAGCGTTCTTTCCAAAGTCAAAAGTAAAAAAAATGTTTCGCAAGATTTTGTGGGACAAAATGCAAAGGTCGAAAGTTCAGGGGAGATAATCAAAATTCTCTTAGAGAATAGGGGACTGAAAGCAAAAAAGGAAATTGCCGATTTTTTGACTCCCGCTTCACCTGAAAACTTGACAGCGAAAGATATCGATATCAACGTCGTTGACCTAAAAAAAGCGATCGCTCGAATTAGGTCATCGATCAAAAAAGAGGAACCGATAGTGGTTTACGGCGATTATGACGCTGACGGGATTTGCGCCACGGCTATCATGTGGGAAACTCTCCGAAACCTTGGTGCCCAGGTAATGCCCTTCATACCTCTGCGCGAGAAAGAAGGCTATGGGTTGTCGAAGGAGGGGATAGATACCATAACTCATGACCCAAGATATAAGATTCAAGACACAAATAAAGAAACAAGAAAGCAAAAACAGGGGTTAATAATCACCGTTGACTCAGGGATTGTGGCTCATAAGGCAGTCGAGTACGCAAAGGCTAAGGGTCTGGATGTGATAATCCTCGACCACCATGAGAAACCTCAGAAACTTCCAAGAGCTTTTACCATCGTTCACACTTTGCAACTTTGTGCTTCTGGGGTTGCCTTTTTCGTTAGCACGATTCTTAAAAAGAATGATTCTTTAAAAGAATCATTCTTTAATAACCTATTAGAATTAGCGGCAATTGCTACTGTCACTGACCTAGTGCCTCTCATTGGCCCAAACAGATCGATAGTTAAATACGGTTTGGAACTTCTCAATAAGACAACCCGCCCAGGACTAAGAGCTCTTTTTGAAGTGGCGGGTATTGAAAAAGTGGGTACCTACGAAATTGGTTTCATGATTGGGCCTCGTCTTAACGCTTCCGGCAGGATTGAAAACGCCCTGACTGCTCTGCGTCTTCTCTGTACTCGAGATTCAAATAAGGCCCGGGAACTGGCCACGTTACTAAACAGCACCAACCGTGACCGTCAGTTGATGCTTGAGGAGCAAACTTTAAATGCCCTAAACAGCTATGAGCGACGAGCTACAAGCCACGAGCGGATTATTATTGTTGAGCATGAATCCTACCATCAAGGAGTAATTGGCCTGATTGCCGGCAGGCTGGTCGAAAAATACTATCTTCCGGCGATTGTGATCGCCAAAGGCGAAACATTGAGTAAGGCATCTGCTCGATCAATTTCCGGGTTCAATATCATCGAAGCAATTCGTCAGACTGATGAATTATTGATTAACGCCGGTGGCCATCCGATGGCGGCCGGTTTTACAATCGAAACAAATAAAATCTCAGAGTTCAAAACTCAAATCTCAGAACTGGCAGCCAAAAAGATTTCCCCGGAAATGCTCCAAAAAACTCTTCGAATTGATTGTGAGCTTTCCTTACAGGAAATAAATATGGATTTGTATAAGGATCTGGCGCGATTGGCACCTTTTGGTCTTGGTAATCCCGAACCGGTTTTTTGCAGCCAGGTAACCGTCCAATCCTTCCGAACAGTTGGCGCGGAGGGAAAGCACCTGAAACTGACAGTTGCCGTTTCCTTGTCATTAATCACTGGTAGCTCGCCGGTAGCCAGTGACAAATTTACAAGTGACAACGTCGTTTTTGACGCGATTGCTTTCAATATGGGACATTTAGCCTCGAATCTGAAAATCGGTCAAGAAATAGAGCTGGCCTATAATCTGGACCTGAATATTTTTAACGGCAGTCAAACCCTCCAGCTTAAAGTTAAAGACATAAAAATTCCGGAGGTGTAGATTCGCTTCCACCCCTCGGGTGGCAATCCTATGGA
>CAZRUW010000083.1:0-8266 GCA_964603445.1 uncultured Gammaproteobacteria bacterium
TGAAACTACTACTTCCCAGGACGGCGTCTTCGTTGCCGGCGACGTTCACGACTGGCACTACAAGCAGGCCGTCACCGCCGCCGCCTTTGGCTGCATGGCTGCTTTAGAAACAGAAAGATGGTTAGACAATCAAAAAAAGTAAACCGTCCCGTTTGGGGCTGTTTACCCTGAGCGCAGTCGAAGGGCCAGGCCGCTCTTGAGGTTGAAAAATGGCTGGAATCCCAAAACTCTTGACAAATCCCAATAGAAGTGTTAATAATGGGACCATGGTCCCAAGATTAATAGAAAATCCCATCAGGTCGGCCCTTTTGAGCTCAGGCCAAATTATACTATTATTAGGAGCCCGTCAGGTCGGCAAGACCACTCTTCTGAATCAACTTGCTTCCCAATTTAAAGCCCAAAGCAAGACCTTCCTTTACCTCAACTGCGACGTGGAAGAAGATCGGCAGCAACTCGACACTACATCCTTGACCCTGCTTCAAAGTCTGACAAACCAATCAGAAATCCTTCTCATTGATGAAGCCCAGCAACTAACCAATCCCGGACTGACTCTTAAAATCATCCACGACCGGCTTCCGGCAGTCAAGGTTTTGGCTACAGGCTCTTCCAGTCTTGATCTAAAAAACCAACTCAGCGACCCTTTAACCGGCCGCTACCTTGACTTTACTCTTTTCCCGTTTTCTCTGGCCGAGGTTGCTCAAAACCAAGACCTCAGGTACTTTCTTCACCCCGCAACCAACTTTGGTCTTTATCCTTCAGTGTTCCTCGATCAAAACCCCGCCGCCCGGGCCCTTGCTTTAACTAAAATCATCGACAGTTATCTTTTCAAAGATGTCCTGGAGTTCCAAAAAGTTCGTCAGCCCCAAGTTCTTAAGGATCTCACCCGTGCCCTCGCCTATCAAATCGGTTCCGAGATAAACGAAAATGAACTCTCCGGCCGCCTGAAAATTGACCGCAAAACTGTCTTAAATTATCTTGACCTCCTGGAAAAAACCTTCGTTATTATCCGCGTCTTTCCCTTTTCCAAAAATCCCCGTCGGGAAATCGGCCGCAATTATAAAATCTATTTTGTTGACCTGGGTATTCGAAACGCTCTAATTGGGGATTTTAATATCATCGAACTGCGAGCTGATTCCGGCCGTCTTTGGGAAAATTTTCTGGTCGTGGAACGCCTCAAAAAATACGCCAACGCCGGACAAACTGTGAACTATAACTTCTGGCGATCTTATGGTGGGGCGGAAATTGACTACCTAGAAAGAGGGTTGACTGAGTTCACCCCCTCAGCTTTTGAGTTCAAACTTGGCAACGGAAAACCCAGCAAGGGAGCACGGTCTTTTGAGAAAAAGTATAAAATAAAAACCAGCCTGATCAATCAGTCAAATTTTCAAAAATTTATCATTTAAACCTGTTTTTCCGGCTGCCAAGTTGCCCTAGAAGTAGAAAAATGGTTGGAAACACTTAATCTGCGTCTAAATTAATTCTCGAGATCCGATCAACAACCGACCCTAGACTTACCAACTGTTCTCTAACTGGAGCCTTTTCCCTTATCCAAAATTTTACTTTCCCCCCACGTTCTTCCACAGCCATAGCAAAAAGTTGCTTCGCTATTGTCTTTGGGAGTGACAAAACCACGTTCATCTAAATCATTAGCCACTAGATGTTCAATTGCGTGGGCTAAAGTATACAAAGGTGATCCTGGGGTATGAAGCACTGAATGCGAGCAATGGTTTCCATTTTGTTCATCCGCTAAATTCGCCATCCAACAAACCCTATTAATATATTCTGGATGAATCTTACTTTTATTAACCATCTCGAAAGCCGTCCCTCCAGAAGGGCATATTCTAAGTTCATCTGCATGTGCAATTCTATCCAGAAAGCCCAATTTGATCCTTTTTATATCAAACGATCCATACTGGGATTCCACTTTTAAAGTTCTTGGGAATTCACTTTCTGATAAAGCAATATCGTGTGAAGTTAAGAAAGGCATTTCATAGAAGCTGAGTCACTTCTCTCGTTAAATTTTCCTTCCCCTGGTATCCTACCATCTGTTTCACCACTTTCCCGTTCTTGAACACTATCAGTGTGGGAATGCTCATTACTCCATATTTCCCTGCCGTTAGCACATTGGCGTCCACGTCCAGCCGTCCCACAATTAATTTGCCGTCGTACTCTTTGGCTAAATCTTCCACAATCGGGGCGATCAGCCTGCACGGCCCGCACCAGTCGGCGTAAAAATCCACCAGTACCGGTAACGAGGCCTTCAAAACTTGCTCTTCAAAATTTTGATCGGTAAGTTGCACATTCATAACGCCGTCAGTATAAACTTCTCCGGGCTAAAAGCCTCGGAGTTTTCAAAAGGAAGTTTAATGAACCTCACGAAAACCCCGGCAAGCTTTCTGCTAATATTTTGCCAGGAAGCTTGTAATCCTTCGCTTTCAACCCACTGGCTAAGAGCCAGGGGTTTTCAGCGAGGTGATTATAAATAATTCAATAAACAATGTGCAATAGGCAATCAATTTTTAGTGACTGATTGATTTTGTGTTTCTAATGATAGTTGAAATAATCTTAAAAATTTCCTTGCCTTCATCAATTAACTCATTAAAATGATTGTTCCCATAACCCAACTCTTTTAAAATTTTCCACCAGTAGACTGTCTCCTGAGTTTCCTTTATCACAATCGAATATTTCGCCACGAAATCTTTTCTAGTCAAAGCAGCATCCGCTTCTTGGTCATTAGCTCCAATTGAGGTTAAGGACTTCCCTATTTGTTCAAGGATTGGAACGGTTTCAATGTTCTTTGGTATTGTCCGAAGAAAAATTAACCCCGAGGTTACGTACTTAAATATCCTTGCGTGGATATCCCTATCTGTTCCTGAATACTTATTGAGCATTTGTTCATTAATTTATTGATTGCTCATTGTTTATTGCTCATTGTCCATTTATTCGGCACTCCCCCAGGGCCCTTTCCATTGCCGCTTCTATTTCTGACACAATCTCCCTTGCTTCTTCCAATGAAAGTTGTTTGCTTCTCCCCGGCCAGAAGTGAAACACCTGATTACGCCCTTTTTTCCAGGCCTGCCAAAGTGCCTCGGCTAATTTTTCACCTTGAGAAGTCCCATGTGAACCGCAATACCCAACCAGCCTATCATAAACCGACTCCGTGTGCCGGTATTCTTTCTCCAACTGCGGATTCAAAGCCCTTCCCACCCGCCACCGGTCATCAGTATATTGGTATTCGTTTATTGCCCCGATCTGCAAAAAAAGCTTTTTCAAAAAGCCCTCGTAAACTTTGGCAAAAGGGAAAATGATAAACGAGTAGTCCGAGTATGCCCCGTTCGTAGCAGATGCTAACAATTTCTCCCCATCAGCCCAAAGAGGCAACAGCTCTGACCCCAAAAAACTTTCTAACTTACTGGACATTTTTGGAATAAACCTTCGCAAAACAGGAGAAATCCAAAATATTAATGGCTCCGTCTCCGTTACAATCATAACACGCGCCGTTTACTCCTCCGTTCCCCCAACAAGAATTAACTTCATTAGAAACACTTGTGCACTGGCCGTTGACGCAACTTTGCCCCGAAGAGCAAATGTTTCCGCAGGTTCCACAATTATTACTATCCGTTTGTTTATTGGTGCAAGTCGTCCCGCAAAGATCCGGAGTGGAGCCAGAACAGGTAGTGGTACAAACCCCGGAACTGCAAACCTGACCAGTAGTACAAGCGTTGCCACAAGTCCCACAATTGGCTGTTGTATTTAATGGCGTTTCGCACCCGTTACTCACATCACCGTCGCAATTGCCATAACCAGAAGAGCAAGTAGTGGTACACGCCAAGTTCGTGCAGGCAGCTGTTCCGTTGGTGGTGTTACAGACTTTGCCGCAAGAACCGCAGTTACCGGTAGTGTTAAGTGCTGTTTCGCACCCGTTGTTCCCATTATTATCACAGTTACCATAACCGGAACTGCAAGTTATTCCACAAGCGCCGGAACTGCAGGTCGCCGTGCCGTTAGTGGCGTTACAGACATCCCCGCATGTCCCGCAGTTATTCACATCCGTCTGCTTGTTAGTGCAAGTCGTCCCGCAAAGATCAGGAGTGGGGCCCGAACAGGAAATAGTACACCTCCCGTTACTGCACGTTTGTCCAGAAGTACAGGCTTTACCACAAACCCCGCAATTATTGTTATCTGTTTGTAAATTCACGCACGTTGATCCGCATAGTGTCTGGCCAGAGGGACAAGTCTGAATATCCGGTGTTTTAAACTGCTGGCAACCTCCATTCATGTTTGTCACATTTGTTGTCCCCGGCGTATAGGCACTATAAACCGTCCAACCATACGTTGAATTAGGAGACAGACCCTCAGGCATTGTATAAGAATTCTGTCCTGTGACACCACGGCAACCTAAACTGTCACAACCAACCGAATTTATCCATGTTCCGATACAGATATTTTCATAATTATTATTCGCTGGCATCGTCCCACTCCAATTAAATGTCGGCTTAAGAGAACCCACGGTTGCCCCACCAATTGGCGAAACTGCCGTGTACCCCCCCCACCCGCCACCTCCACCACCAGAAGCACCGCTTACAAATGCTACATAAACTATCGCTTTACCGTTCTCCCCATCGGGTAAATCAAAAGTGGCACTTGAACCATCAACTCTAGTGGCTGACGAACCACCGCAACTGGCCTTCCCATTACTATAACTAACCTTCTGATCATTAGTACAGTAAAAAACCGCCGGAGAGCTCATCCCGCTAACCTGAACCGTATGCTGTTGGTCCTCACAGAGATTATCAATCTGTCCATCTTGACTGTTGCTACCATTTTCACCATTTAAGACCACCCCAGCATAGCTTATAATTTTAACATTAAGACCACTAACAGGATTGTCTCCACATTGTTGGCTTGCCGGTGTATCGTTTTGGAATTTGCACCAATGCAACGAGACAAGCCTTCTTATGGGTAATCCTCCTTGATGACCGCAAATAGACATGTCTCCTTCTGCCTTTGGTCTTGTCACCGTCGGCTTGGCATTCTGCACCCGCCACACAACCAAGCCCAGCACCACCACCAAAGCCACCGTCACCGCCCCCCCTCCAAAGACCACCAATCTTTTACTAAGAACCGGTAATTGCAAATTAATCACAAACTTCTAAATCTTGTTATTGTGTCCCCACGGTTTGTCCATAAAACTTTGCAAAACAGGAAAAGTCCAAAATCCCGACCGGATTATTTTTATTGGTCCCGGTTTCGCATTTGAAACATTTCGCCGAAGGGTCGGTATTTCCCTGACATTTTGTGGGGTCAGTCGTCGTCCCGGCCGCTCGGGACTTCTGGGGATTTTGGGGCTGGAGCACTCCTTTAAAAAGCAAAACAGCCAGTAAGACCAGGGAGATTGCCCCCAAAGACACAACCAGAGGCAGAAGAAAATGGTTATTGTTGTTGGGCATAAGCCTTTCTGCCAACAATCAACCCGGCAATAACCAGCAGAAACCCTCCTGCCAAAGCCGCCAAAGTGTCCTCCACCACCCCGGTCGGCGGCAAATAGACCGGAGGCTGGGCCGACTGGCTTGCCGTGTTGATCGTGTAGTTGCCGTCCTGAACAGTTGTTAAAACATTTGTGGGTCCCGACGCGGCCGCAACCAAAGAGGTGTCAATCGTCGAGTTAGGGTCAAAAACAAAAGTCACCGGCGCTACTCCCGCCGCCATGGCTTTAAATCGGATTGTGGCCATGACCCCCCTCCCGGTGTAACTTGTCCCCAAACTTCCCGAATCATACCGAATTTGCCCCGCTGTCGTATCCACCGTGTTTGTTAAAGGCGTCTGATTAAAAATGGTCCCTTGTTTAATTTGCGTTCCCGCCGCCATCGAATCGTCATCCTGAACCTGCAGCCTGGTCGTGTCATATTTCACTATCGCCGTCGCTCCGGACACTGCTTCCCCCCCGGTATCCAAAATAATATCCACCGGAAAAATATCACCAATATTTTGCGTCGCCGAAGCCGGTGACAAAGATAACGTTGAGGCGGCCCAAACTCCCCTCGGATCTGCCAAAACAAAAAATGTTGATAAAACTATAAAAATCGTCAGGGTTTTTGCTGTTCTTTTCATCTGAAGTTATATGTTCCGTTCTCCACCTTCCCCAAAATATCCTGGGCACTGCCATGCTCTGCCATATTCGAATCCGTTGTCTTTCCTAAACTAAACTCAAAATTAAAACTCACTGTCCCGGGCGACAGTGGTTTAAACCTAAACGTGGCCGCAATCCCCGCCTCCGGCTTGGGAGAAAAAGTCAACGCCGAAAACCGGATTTGCCCCTTGACATTGTCCACCGAATTTAACGGAAATCTTTCAAACATTGCCGATGGCGAAACTTCACTGCCCACTACTTGGACTTTCTTCGGATCAAAATCCACCACTACATCTATGCCGTCAATACTCTTTCCGCCCGAATCAATAACCACCCCGGCCGGATAGTTTTGAGTGTTCGAAAAAACATAATCCCCGGTTGCCGGAGACAACCCCATTACTCCGCCAAAAGCTGACGCCTCCGTGCTCACATTTTGACTGCCGGAACCGCCCCCGGTCTTCTTCCCGGTCACCACCAAAACCGACAGGCTCAATGACAAAACCAAAACAGTCATCCCGGTCGCCACCGGGATCCAACTAAATGAACTTCTCACCTCCTCAGTTTAGTTCCCGAAAGGCTGCAGTGTCAAGAAGATTTAATCTCAACCGAAGTGGAGGTATCTCGTCAAATCAACATGTTCCCCATCCTTAAATTTTACCCCTTCTGCCAATAGCCGCAAATACTGCTCTTTCACCCCGCCGAAAGCAAAATGGGCTGCCAACCGGCCATTCCGGTCCACTACCCGGTGACAAGGAACGAAGAGTTTACTCTGAACCCGACCGTAAGGGTTCGCGTGAAGAGCAAATCCTACCGCCCTTCCTGTCGTCCCCGCCAGTTTCCCCACTTGGCCATAAGTCATCACCTTCCCCGGCGGTATTTTTCGAACAACTTGATAGATCCTCTCAAAGGTTTTCAAAATTAGTCAAGAAACCAAATCCCAATTCCAATGATCACCAATTTCCAAATTCCCAATTCTCAAGATTGGAAATTGAATTATTGGATATTGGGTATTGGAGTTGGCTTCTTGGAAATTGGTTTATCTTGAATCTTGAACTGTTGGACCTTCCACATAAACAATCTTGCCTTGCTTCTGGCGTTCGCGTCCAGGACAAAGGACAAAGCCTGATCCAAAATCCTTCGGTCAATTTCCTTGGCCATCTTAATATACAAAGCCTTATGTTCCATGTCCCCCAACCTTTCCGCCAAATAAATCCCATACTTTTGAAATTCCCGGGACAAATATTTGTCCTGGTCGTCAAGATTTATCTTTGAAAGAATCGTTTTAATGCTTTGCACGGAAAAACAAGATAAACAATGACATCCAAATCCCAACTCTAATTAGCACCAATTACTCCCGCCAATTATTCAATCAACCAATTACTAAATTAGTTGGAAATTGGAATTTGGTTATTTTTGGACATTGGGTATTGGAGTTGGATTATTGGCTTCTTGATTCATTTTGACTGCCAGTTCTTCCCAAACTTTCGGAAACAAATTTTCCAAGATTCCCCTTTCTTCCTCGGTAAAATCCTCTAAAACATATCTTTCTCCCTGTGTCCTGTATCCTGCGTCCTGAGTCCGTGGTCTCATGTCCACCCCGATCCTCACCCTCCAGAAATCCTTCGTCCCCAGCTCCCTCTCCACTGACCGGATTCCATTATGTACTTTCGGTCCCACCCCAAACTGAATCTTAAAGCTCCCCAGCGGCAAGTCCAAATCATCATGAGCAATATAAAGGTTACTTAATTCCTTAATTCCCAAATTCCTCAATTCCTGTCTTACAAACTTCCCCGACTCATTCATAAAACAATCAGTTCCCAAAATTTTGATCTTAGATTTTTGATCTTTACTTAGGTCTTCGATCTCCGATCTTAAATATTCAACAAATTTATGTCCGGCATTGTGCCGGTTATTTTGATACTTCTTCCCCGGGTTTCCCAAACCAATTACTAGTTTCATAAACGTATTCTATCATTGGACCACCAAAAAAGGCCGACCAAATCGGCAATCACAACCCCAGATATCTTGAAACTGGATATTCTTGAAATCCTTGCAATTGACGTCTTTGACGTTTTGATGTCTTGATCAAGGCATCAAACATTCAAGAAATCAAGATCAGGAATTCTATCTTCCCTC